>JBGMRO010000215.1:0-6672 GCA_048061555.1 Thiohalomonadales bacterium
ACACGATGGGCAAATGCACCTGCACCGTTTCCCTCTTGGTACATCGGCAACATCTACAAATTCATCACTATCTTCTCTTAGCCCGAATGGAATACGACTTAGTTCAATTGTTTTACCCTCCTTGAAACAAACCGTGTGGAAATTTTGGTTAGTCTATTTTTCCATATTGACGAAATACGCAGAATATACCATAATTATACCAATATGGTTACTTTTGGAGATTTTCAATGCCCGCTATTACACTAAAAAATATACCGGATACCCTATATGAGCAATTAAAAGTAGCCGCAAATGCTCATCATCGGAGCTTGAATAGCGAAATACTCTATTGTGTTGAACGTACTTTGGGGACACACAAAATAAATGTTTCGGAACACATTGATTTTGCAAAGAAATTAAGGGCAAAGACTGCTCAGCATAATCTCACTGACCAAGAATTAAATGAGGCCAAAAATATAGGGCGTCCATGATCGTCGTCGATACTAATATTATTTCTTACCTATATATTTCAGGTAATCGATCGCAACAATCTGAAGATTTATTATCGCTAGATTCCAATTGGGTTGCACCAATACTATGGCGAAGTGAATTCAGAAATGTCTTGACCTTATATTTACGGAAAAAATTATTGGATTTTAATGAAATTCTAATGATCATACAACAAGCGGAAAAATTACTATCTAATGACGAATACGACATTTCATCCAGCCATGTGATGCAGCTCGTTAAAAATAGCAAGTGTTCCGCATATGATTGCGAATTTGTTGCTCTAGCACAATACTTGAATATTCCCCTAATTACAGCCGACAAAAATATTCTTCGCGAATTTTCTGATATCGCGAAATCTGTTGATTCATATCTAGCCTAAGGTTTACATAACCGGGACGAAAAAACCTGACCTGGCCCTGGTTCCCGATGTTTATTACGCAAAATTAGTTTTAGGCAATCGGGTTTTATCGGGTATAATCGGGTATGAGGCTTGAATGAAAGAACCCAAAATCACTGTTGAACAAGGCACGCTACAGCTTATCTCGGAACTCGACGAGTTTAAAGGGAAATGGCTTGCCCTCAAAACCATATCGCCAGAACGCCTGAAAAAATTACGGAAAGTAGCAACCATTGAAAGTGTGGGTTCCTCCACGCGAATAGAAGGGGCTAAGCATCAGTGATGCACAAGTAGAAACATTGCTGTCCAACCTGACCTCTGACTCTTTTAAAACGCGAGATGAACAAGAGGTTGCCGGTTATGCCGAGGCTATGGACTTGGTTTTTCAATCCTATGAAGATCTGCACTTAACCGAGAATCATATCCGTCAATTGCATCAGCAATTGCTTCGTCATAGCCATAAAGATGAACGCCACCGCGGGGACTACAAAACGTTGCCAAACGCAGTCTTGTACATTTCGAGAGAAATACATAATGAACCAGAAAATGACAGCAATAGAAAAAGCATGGTTGGAGTATAAGCGGCAGTTATTGAGGTTTATTCGCTCTAAGGTTGAAACGCTAGAAGATGCGGAAGATATATTGAATGATGTCTTTTTAAAATTGACAAAAATCGCAAATGAGAATGCACTTCCTGATAATATTTCATCGTGGCTTTATCGTGTATCTAGAAATAGAATCATCGACTACTATCGTACGAAAAAAACTTTTGATCAATTACCGGATGGCCTATCTAGTGAAAGTGAGGGCGCTAATGTCATTAAGCAACTTTCAAAATGTATGTTGCCAATGATTCAAGCCTTACCCGAAAGTTATCAACAAGCCGTAATGTTGTCTGAAATTGGTGGGAAAAAGTACAAAGAGGTTTCCGTTGAGTTAAATTTAAGCGTGTCAGCGGTAAAATCTCGCATCCTACGTGGCAGGGAAAAGCTGCGGAAAAGCCTGTTACGTTGTTGTGAGATTTATCGAAATGATGCTGGTGAAGTCGTTGATTATGCGCAAAATATAAATAATTGCTGTAACGATTGTTAATTAAAATAAAATAATTGCATCTTTTTTGTAGTCGCTTCGTCTTTAAATTATGAAAGTCATCGTCATTCTGGCGATAGAAATATTATCCTAACATTTCAGTTGAATCCACTACGAACGCCTACAGCCCCGAATCTTAAAGCCTTTTGTCTTCATTACGGTAGTCGTTCTCACTACGTTTCATCTGATGCGTTAGGATATTAACTAGCAGGAGAAATCTAATGAAACGTTTACATATACACGTTACGGTGAATAAATTATCTGAAAACATAAAATTTTACTCAACACTATTTAACGCCTTGCCGGCTGTAGAACATAAAGATTATGCAAAGTGGGATTTGATCGAGCCCGCGGTAAATTTTGCCATTTCTAGTAGTGACCACGTGAGTGGAATTAATCACTTAGGCATACAGGTAGATTCAGAAGACGAGTTAGGGGAACTAGCGCAACGGTTAGATAACGCAGAAATTACGTTCTCAAAACAAGAAGATATAACGTGTTGTTATGCCAATTCTAATAAGCATTGGGTACTAGATCCGCAAGGAATTTCTTGGGAGTCATTCCATACGTTGGCAGAACTTCCAACGTATGGAGATAATGAGAATTTGAGCTCGGGAGAAAATTTATCAGCATGCTGCATACCTTTAAATATAAGTCAATCAAATGGAAACGAGAAAGCTGCATGTTGTGTCAAATAATCCGAAATAAAGCATAATATGGGTCAGAGAGCAATTGTTCCGAATATTAGTAACTCAAGTTTCGGAGTTCAGTGGCTCGTTAATACCGTACTATTCAGCAATTTGGTGGATGCGCTGCACTTATCCACCCTACGGGATCGTCGTTGTGGCGTTGTAGGGTGGATAAGCGAAGCGCATCCACCAATGATCAGCATTGTTTAACTATTGAACTCCGAAACTTGAGTTAGTAAATAATGCTCTCTGGCCCGGTTTCGAGAATTTTTTAACGCGCCTTTCTTGCAATCAACCGATTATTCTAAGGTTACTGGTATAGTTTTGTGGACGTGTTAGGATAAGTTTAGACTGGCAGACTGAATCAAAACGGAGATTGATTTATGTACATTGTGCTAAAAAAACATACGATTCAAATATCATTGCAATTCCTATTTATATGCCTGCTCACATATACTCTGTCTGGCTGTTCAAATTCTGACGATGACGCAGGGCCAACAACTGTCCCTTCTATTGATCCAATGGCACCTAAGTTTATTGGAATCGAAGAACAAACAGCCAGAGTTGCGCAATCGTTTTCAATGACAATTCAAGCAAGTGATGCCAATAACGATGATATTAAATACGCCGCTATAGGCTCGGCAGGCCCTACAGGAAATCCATTTTCGGGCATGAACCCGGCTAAGTTCGCGGCTGATACCGGAATCTTTAGTTGGACACCAACTGCGTCACAAATTGGTCAGTACAGCGTGAGCTTCTCCGCCACGGACGATTCGTCTCTAAAGCTCAGTAGCGAAGAAACGGTAACGATTTGGGTAAGAACAGAGGGTGAATATCTCTACCTACGCCATTGCTCATCGTGTCATGGGTCGGATGGCAGTACGGGTAGTGCCTCGATTGAGATTTTAGGCAGTACGGCCATAAACATAAATAACGCCATCGATAGTATTGCAGACATGAAAGGTTTAAAAAACGACCTTAGTGAAAGTGATATCGTCAATATCGCAGAACATTTGGAATTCCGTGTCAAATCACCGCTGGCCTATGTTGTTCGCCGTGTTGAGGCCATGATCACCTCTGATCCACGTGCTAATCCCCGCGTTTTCCCTGGTGGAGACCTCTATCTTACTGATTTGCATAAACCCTCTCGTCCGCCTATCAATATCACGGAAAGTATTACCGCAGCGATCCCGGATGTGAAAGGCGCGGGCGACGTTATGTCTATTAATGTGGATTACACGGGTAGGCGAATTGTGTTTGCCTTACACGAAGGTTTATTATCGGATTTTAATTCCCCCCCAAATACCTGGGATATATGGGAGTTGAATCTAGACCCATCCCCAGGCGAACTTGCGTTACATCGAGTAATATCAGGTAAGCTTCTAGCCGGGAAAGGGAACGACTATGACCCCGTATATTTGCCTGATGGGAGAATAGTATATACCTCAGATCGTCAAGTCGGTGGACAGAGTTTGCAAGCCATATATGGTTTAGCAAGTGAACCTGGTAGTAACGAATTGCGTACTGAACCTGCACTCAATTTACACATTATGAACGCAGTTGGTCAGCAGATAAAACAGATTTCTTATAATCAGAGTGATGACCGCTTTCCCGGTATGCTACATAGCGGCGAGATTGTGTTTAGTCGTTGGGAGCAAGCTGGCAATACCGAAGGTCGTTTTGATCTATACCGTGTGCTTCCCGATGGCAGTGAAATGAAGTTGTTATATGGCTCACATAGCCACTCATCAAAAGTCAACGACCCTAATGTTCCAAGCACACAAATTGATGTGTTTGATCAGGTCTTTTTCAAACCACGGCAGATGTCGGACGGCCGCTTGATAGTGAGCTTAATGCCTTTCAGTAATTTTGATCCCAGTGCCCCGAGTCTGTCGGATGCTACTGCGGGTGGGGGCGAGTTGATTATTATCGATTATGATAATTATATCGATGTGAATCAGCTTAAGTTCGGAAAAACGAATAGTGTACAGTCTGCCGGACACATTCCTGCGATCCGAGGGGAGGACCATAGTCGTTTTGGTCTACCGTTGCTTGGACAATTTGCTAACGCATTTCCCATTTGGGAGCCGGGCGGAAGTTCTGATCGTTTCCTAATAAGTTGGGCACCTTGTCAGGTCTTCAATAGCACAGAGGGTCTCGATACCGTATTACCGTGTGCCGGCAATGAAAGTTTACCCTTGGCTAGTCCCGGCTATGGTTTGTACTATCTCGACACCAGTGACAATAGTAAAGTGCGACTAATCTCGCCGGAACCCGGCCTGGTCTTAACCGATGCGGTGCTTATGTTGGATCGAACTGGCCTAACGGATACGGCGGTGAATCCGGTACCTGTAGTGATAGCAGACAAATCGGACAGTGGTGCACTGCTCGACCAGGGCTTGCTTGATCGAGGCATGGGTGCGATAAAAATTCGCAGTGTCTATGATGCGTTGCGTTTAACTGACGTTGGGTTGACGGCATCACAGTTTGTATCGACCGAGGCTTTGCCCTGCATGGATACCGGTTTGGCCAACCAGCCTGTAGACTGCGATGATAACAACCCGGATATCGTCGTAGACCTGGCAACTCTGTCTGACCCGTTAAAGACCACGGCGGATCAACGGCCGGTACGTTATGTTCGTGTGGTGGGTGCGATGCCGAGCCTGGGTGGAAAACAAAATTATTCGTATGGCATGCGTGGTTACGAGATGCGGGCCATATTGGGTTATGCACCTGTTGAACCGGACGGTTCTGTCTATGTCGAGGTGCCAGCTAATGTACCCTTTGCGCTGGAATTGGTAAACAAAGACGGATTTAAATTTAGGGGGGTGATTTCGCGACGGGATCGTCTAGATGAACAACGTACTTATCAGTCACATGATAATTGGTTACAGGTCATACCCGGTGAGACCCTGGTTTGTAATGGTTGCCATGAAGGTCATGTTGGGGCTGCACCGCTCAATGCCGGTGCAGCATCAAGTGAGCCCTTCCCGAACACGGTCGCAGGAATGACGGCGAATCCGCAAGAAACCATGGCAGAGACGCGCGTACGTTACAGTTGTACAATGGGGGCATCTTCCTGTGCGGCACGTCTCTTGAATCGTGACCTAGTATATAACGATGTTTGGACCGATCCAGATTTGCGCCAACCAGATGCAAACTTCGCCATAGAATATAATGACCGTAGTGTTCCCGGGTCCGCGCAAGGACTGACCGGGAATGCACCTATCTATAATACTGCTGCCACGGGAAATTGCCAGATTGCCGACTATACCGATCCAGTTAGCCAGGGAAGCTGGACCTCAAACTGTCGTATTGTTATTAATTATGATAAACACATTCAGCCACTGTGGGACAAACCGCGATGGGTGGATGATGGAGCGGGCAATCCCATTGATGGCACTTGTACAAGCTGCCACAGCACAGTGGATGCCTCGTATATGCCTCAAATACCTGCAGGTGCAGGCCAACTCGATCTAACCAGTGATGGTCCACAAGATACGGTGAGTAACAATGGAAATTGGCTTACATCCTATAAAGAATTATTGTTTACGGGTTTAGAGCTAGAGATCGTTAATGGCGGCTTGCAGAGAGCCGTCGATATTATAGTCGTCCCTGACCCGTTATTTGTCGACGACCCGAATAATCCTAACGATGCCCCACAACAGATCAGAACAGTTCACAATCGTTTGTTATCGACCGGTCCCGTAGTTTCTCCGTTTTTTGCGCGTGAGAGTTACCTGATTGAAATATTGACGGCCAAAGAGCTCAAAAATAGCCGTAACCTGCCAAGGGTCCCAACGGTTGACCATTCGAAGATGATGACCCGTGCTGAGATCCGAGTCATTACCGAATGGATAGAACTGGGTGTACAGTATTACAATGACCCGGGTTCTGCGCCGTGGTTTTAATGCACGGGTTAAGTAACAGTTAAGGAGTAATCCAAGTAATCAGGGTCAGAGAGCAATTGTTTCTAATATTAGTCAATAATGCTCTCTGACCCGGTTT
>JBGMRO010000216.1:0-6663 GCA_048061555.1 Thiohalomonadales bacterium
AATCCAATCATTTTGATTTGGTGTATTCTGCAGGATTGTTTGACTATATAAAAATTAGCAGTAGCCCCGCAAATAGCGAATATAATGTATATTTATATAGTGCTACACTAAGTCTCGTAGTATTCTATAAAAAACAGAATTATACGAGGTTTAATATATTTATATGGTTCATCGTGTTTCATTAAGGCAGCGGCGTTTAGCAATCTTGCTACGCGCAACATCTGGCGCTATTCATATAGATGATGCTATGAATGCGCTTGATATTGACCGAGTACATGCGGCGAAGCTTCTTGCAGGATGGCACAAGCAGGGTGTTATCAGGCGGATTGCGCGAGGTCTATATGTTCCAATTCTACCAAATGTACTCGGCCAAACGCAGGTTCTCGAAGATCCCTGGATACTTGTCCCAGAGTTATACGATCCCGGCTATATCGGAGGTTGGAGTGCTCTTGAGTATTGGGAGCTTACGGAGCAGTTATTCAGGTCAATATGTGTTCTTACGAACAAACGCATTTCCTATGGTGAAACCAAGTACCAGGGAGTGAATTTTTTTATTAAATATATTCCTAAAAAACGTTTGTTTGGTACAAAGACTATTTGGCGCAATAGCGTTAAGGTTAAAATTTCGGACCCCTATAAAACTATATTGGATATTATTGATGACCCTGCTTTAGGAGCAGGATTACAACATGTGATGGATTGTTTATCTGAATTTAAAAAGCAATATGCAAAACAAGGTGACATTGACCGACTTTTAGAATATGCCATTCAAATCAATAACGGTGGTCTGTTTAAAAAGCTAGGGTTTTTGGCTGACAAGCTTGAATTTAAACCATCATTCATTGAAGAATGTGCCACGCGCCTTACAACGGGTTACGCATATCTGGATAAAAATACGCAGCACAATAAGCTGATAACAAAATGGCGATTGTGGGTGCCCGAAGGACATAAGCTGTGATTAACAAGGATGAAATCATTGCCGTTGCCGATGAGACGGGTCTTACTCCCAACGTGGTAGAAAAGGACTATGTATTGGGGTGGCTGTTGGCCGCAGTTAATGTAAATGATACCTTGTCAGAGTCTTGGGTTTTCAAAGGTGGCACTTGCCTAAAGAAATGTTATTTTGAAACCTACCGTTTTTCTGAAGACTTGGATTTTACCCTTCAAGACGAGGCACATATTGATGAAGCCTTTCTGAAAAAACAATTCTCTTTTGTTTCAGAATGGTTATATGAAGAATCCGGAATAGAGATTCCACCAGACAGGCTGGTTTTTGATGTTTACGAAAATCCCAGGGGACATAAATCCTGTGAAGGAAGGGTTTACTATCAAAGCTATTTTTCCAGTGGTAAACGCAGCATTCCAAGAATTAAATTTGATTTAACAGCAGATGAAATACTCGTTATGCCGCCATCTCGACAAGCGGTTATTCACACCTATAGCGATGCGCCTGCAAATGGCGTCTATATTAATTGTTATTCGTATCCCGAAGTGTTTGGTGAAAAAGTCAGAGCATTGGGAGAACGTGGAAGGCCAAGAGATTTATACGATGTGATTAATCTCTTTCGAAATGATCAAATGCCTGTTTCAGCGGTGGTGCGCGATGTATTATCTCAGAAATGTGCCTATAAAAATATTAACATCCCCACCTTGGAAGACATGGAGGCTTATAGGGACGCTATACTCAGAAACTGGGAGCCTATGCTTACATACCAACTTCCTTTTCTTCCGGCACTTGAGACTTATTGGGACGCATTACCAGAATTTTTTAAGTGGCTTGAAGGTAAAGCTGTTCAAGAGAAAGCCATGCTTGATGCTGTTTCAGGAGAAGGTCAGGCTTATCGGCCAGTATACGGCCAGCTCGGTCTACGAACATTAAGTGGTGGTTCATTGGAAATTATCCGCTTTGCTGCCGGAAACAGGTTGTGTATTGATCTGGATTACACAGACAATAGTGGGCGCAGAGCATCGCGTATTATAGAGCCTTATTCGTTGCGCCGTGCTCAAAATGGCAATATTCTACTCTATGCGGTTCGTGCTGAAGACAGCCAGATCAGAGCGTATAAGATTAACCAGATTAATGATGCCTCTATAACGAACAGAGTCTTCGCTCCCAGATATCACATAGAACTTAGCCCTATGGGCAGTTTTCGTCAGTGACAGAAGCAACCGGGTTACCGGGTAGTCTCGGATTACCGCAAAGGTTGCCGAGTGTGTCTACACTCAATCCACATAAGAGTAAAGATGGTTTGCCGTGTTCGGGAAGAACAGGTTATTTTGAAGACACGGTCTACTAGCGTCCAAAATTATTTCCGACATCAGTTGTGCATTGTAGTGCAAAGTCCTGCAAATTGGGCAACGGACGCCGTCTTTGGGCCTTTAAACACAATAGGTTAGCTTCGCAAGCGAGGCTACGAACCAGGCGGTCAGGAGTTCGAATCTCTCCGGGCGCGCCATTATTGAAAAAGCAAAGCCCTACGAAGGCCCAGCCTTCGAGCTGCGCTCTCAGTCGTTACATTCGCGCTAAGCTGTGCTTTGCAAAGACGCTCACTGCACCCAGGCACGCCATTTTATAGTAATAAAACAATTCCGCTAACTTTGATTGTTAGCGGCTTCATTGTTGTAGTATCACCAGTGCGAGAAAGCAGTGGCCAACTGTGACAGTCGCTCCCAAATGACGTTCTTTATGAATTGCTATGGTTGCGTTGCAATAACATTTTTTGCTTCCTCTAGAGTTACCATCAAGGTCATATCATTCGTGGGTGATTCATGGAATCCCCAGTGTTGATAAAAACCTTTGGCTTCTTTTGATATAGCATGTACCAGGATGGCACGAACACCGGCTTGTTGTGCAACTATTATGCTGCGCTGTATGGCATCCTTTAATAAACCAACACCTACGTGCTTACCCTGCCAATTGGAATCCACTGCCAGCCGGCCAAGCACCATTACGGGTATGGGGTCAGGCATATTGCGGCGTATTTTACCGGAAGTTTCTTCTCTCGTGATGGCCCCTGCCGCTAATGAGTAATATCCAATGACGGTATTGTCTTCACAGACAACAAATGTTCGCGAGGCGCTGATGTTTTCATTTTTTATGGAGCGTCGCTTTAGCCAATCATTTAATGTATGGTCGCCACAATCAAAAGATGTAACATCATGTGTTGCGGTAATCGGGCAGGGGGCATTTATTCCCACGGAGCCTTGTGTGACATCAACTTGCGTAGAGCAGGGTTGTCTTTGACGGGGGCATCCAGCAGAGCTGTGAAAGTATCAAAATCCGCTTCGTTGAACATGAATAGTCGTTGATCAAGCAGGATATTTTCCGCTTCACGGCAGGCAGCTTCCAGCATAAAATCTGATCGATTTTTACCCAATACGGTTGCGGCCTTATCAATCAGATTGCGCTGTGAATCTAGTGCACGCAAATTAATCGGAGCCGTACGAGTTTCTGATTGCGCCATTTTAATTCCTTAGGATATCCTGTTGCGTTCACTATAATGTATATCGGATAGATATACAATTAGTTTAGCAGCTTGCGGGAGATTTGCGGGTATCAGCGCTAATTGATTAGGCCCTGTGGCGCATTCTAGACTTATTGTGCCAAATTATTATTTCTGCATTAACAATAGCTTAGCTACCGGCGACCGAGCTAATAACCAGAAGTGTGTGGTTGTAATTATCACCATGCCTTGATCTTTTCTATTTGAAGTTTGCGAAACCACATAGTTAATTGGTCTGTTGGTTACAGTCGAATTGAAAACAGCTTAAATGATTACCCCAAGCAAGCACACTATTCTCGGTCAGTTTTCTAGGTAAAAATTCTTGTTCCAACCTTCCATTTTCTTGCGTGAGTAGATGTAGGTAAAGCTGACGTTCCTGCGCGGTTAGTCCATTAGGTGGTTGTGTTCCAGCAGTCTTCAGTTCAGGAACAGCGCTTTTTGAGCGGAATTGTGCATAGATGTCTTTACTCATCAGTAGTGCCTTTAATAAGGGCTGTTGTTGGCGAGCACGTGCGAGCATGGTAAGACCCCAGGTGTCGATATCACCCCAGTAGGCGATTTGTTTATCATCCAGCCACGCCGCGCTTATCCAGGACAAATTTAGGCCCGCACCCAGGATCGCCACGGCATTTTGAATTCGTGGTAACTGGTGTACGCAGCGTTCGTTTTCAACTATTAATATTTTACTTGCGGGTAGCGGAGTTTTTATCAATTCACTATCTCGTACTCTGAGTTGCTTGAAAGGCAAAAGCTCGCCGTCTAAGTCTAAAACTAACAGCCAGTGGTCGTTTTCATTTATCGCACCTAATAATTCCTCCAATCCTACCTCGTTAGCGAGTCCATTCAAGCGAATATCCAGTAATTTGCAGATCAAACCTCGGTTACGCTCAAAGAACTTGCTGTCAATTCCGGGATATGTCAATGCCCGCAGGGGTGCGTGGTTAGCACATCCGGGTTCAAGCAGGAGAGCGAGTTCGCAGGCTTTGATTACTTGTTCCACTGGTTTTTCAATGACCAGTTGACGTTGTCTGATGAGCAGCGATTGGAACATCGGGTCCACAGCACTGATAATTTTGGCAAGTTTATCGAATTCACGTTTGACGACTTTACTGCGGGTAGCTTCTATCCACTCGGAAGGTTTGGCTAACTGCCAGGCAACAGGGATCTCAACCGCTTCGCTGGTGCTGCGATAGTGTAGCTTTTCCCACTCGATCTTTCCGGTCTGGACCTTGCGCCATGTCTCTAAGTGTTTGCGAACCAGATCCAGCTCGTTGGTCAGTGCCGAGGCACTGGGTTTGCCAATGCTGAGTCTCAATGGCCAGCTATCCGGGTTAAGTAATCTTAGCTCACGGGTATCGGCATGTTGCCATTGCCGTATTAATTTTTCCGCCAGTTGTTCAGGTGACTTCATGGAACTCCTGGATTTTTCTCTGGGCGTGGTCTTCCAGCTTTTCCCAACTCATGGACGTCAATGTGGTTTTGTCACCTTTGTTATGTACGAGTATAGCCGAGCGGGTATGCTCACGAAGCAGACGCATTTCCTTATTGGGTGTGACGAATAAGGGGTGTAGACCAAATTCTCGTATTGCCGAGATAATACGTCCGGCGACGGCCTGAGAGCTTTTTGAGAATGCCTCATCCAGCACGATAGTACCGAAAAGAGGTTGTGTCATACCGCTTGGGCACAGTGCGTAACTGAGTGATGCTGTTAGGATATAACTGGCGATGATTTCCTTTTCACCACCGCTGCCACCTTGAGAACCCGTACGTTTTTCAATTATTTCCTGTGTGTGACGATCCACAATCGTTACCGCAAATTGCAGGCGATAACGAGGGTCCAGCAGTGCTCTTGCGCCAACGGTGCGCTTGTTTTCACTCGCGTCCCGTAGCAATTTGGTTACATTTTCCAATGCGCGGTAATGGCTTTCACCCTGATCATCTGTCAATGCCGCGTGGCGTAGGTGGCGCTGTGCGCGTTCCAGGCTGGATAGGCTCTCATGCACTACGCGGGTGGGTAGCAACTGTAAAAACCGGTCGGGTTGGAATTCCACCCTTCGCAATGTGCTGTTAAGTTCAGTAATGCGTTCTTCGATAAAACCCACTTCGTTATTGATATCCGCCAAAAGTTGACTGACACCCTGGTCGGATGACAGGTTCAAGTAGGCGAGGAAGCGGTTAAGTTTTTCCGGCAGCGATTCATCGGTGAGGATCGCGAGTCTATCTAGGTAGGCCGGAATATCTTCTATTTCTGTTCCGACTTCACTGAGCGCACCGGTATCGACTTTTTGGGTTTTATTCATCAACCTGACCAGTTTTTCCCGTAGTGTACCGAGTTGTTTAGTCAGTTTGTCATGAGTATCTTCGATACGTTTGCGTTCACTACGTTCGAACTGATCTAGCATATCTCGATCAGTGTTTGAAAGGTCTGGTAGATACTTTTCCGCCAGAGTTTTCTGTTCATCTGTGAGCCCCTGATCTGTGCGGGCGTAGGCTTTGTCTTTGTTGACAACCGCGACTTCGTGCTGGGTTTCCAGTCTGGCCCGCTGTTCATGTAAATCTGTAATGTGCGTCTGTATTTTTGTGAGTTGTTGTTCAATATTTTCATACTCCCGGCGTGCCATGCCCACGGTGGAATTGGGATCAGTCAATAACTTTAGCTGGTCTTTCAGGTCAGTTAATGTTGCTTCGGCGCTGGGGCTGTCAATGGTTTCGAATTTGAGAGAGGTAAGACGATCAATCAGTATGAGGTTGTTTTTGGTGGTATCGGTCTTTAGTTTTGCTGATTGATAATTTTTTTCACATTGTAATTTTTCAGCTTCCACTTGCTGCAGTTCTTTGCCGAGAGCCGCTAGGCGATCTTTGTTGTCAAAACCGGTCATCCAACCTTTGTTTAAGGGCTGTTGATCCTGTTTGTCGAAACGCCCAGTCTTGCCTGACATGAGTCCCTCGGCAGTCATGCCGTGGGCTGTATTGCGCAGAATTTTGGGAGACTGAACGCAGTGCCGATCAATGCTAGCCAATAAGTGTTTTAATGTTTCACGGTGAGCGTGCTGCTTGAAGTTGAGTTTTCGAGTGAAACCATCTTGCATAAACGTCGCTTGTTGTTGCGGTGTTTTAACCTCCAGTAAGCGTACATGAAGCCGGTTATTTCGACTGTTAA
>JBGMRO010000217.1:0-6632 GCA_048061555.1 Thiohalomonadales bacterium
TAATACAATTTGCCCGCAATTATTCCGAGAAAAACTAAATGCCGCCTAGTATACCAAAAATTTTCACAGCACGTGATTACATTGCGACAAGCTTGATTAGCGTCCACAGAAAATTTCTTGCGGCGCTGGGTCTGTTAGTGTCAATCAGCGCAACCCAGATCTCTACTGTAAGCGCGGCTGCCCCAGCTTCTGATACCGAATTACGTTTAGCGCCTGTATTCGCTGAGGTGAAACTGAACAATCCCTTAGGGATGATACAGGCACCCAATGACAGCGAAAACTGGTTCGTATTGGAAAAAAAAGGACGTCTACTGCGCGTATTTAGGAATAAGGAAGGTTGGAGGAGTAAACTATTACTAGATATTAGCGCTATTGTGGACAGCAGCTCGGAAGGTGGCCTTTTGGGGGCGGCATTCCATCCCGATTTTGATAATAATCGGCAACTTTTGGTATCTTACACACGTCGCACGTCTGCAGCGGAGATTGCGATGGATTCCATTTTGTCTCGATTTTATGTGTCAAAAAACCTACAACTCATTGATAATAAAACTGAATCTATTTTACTACAGATACCGCAACCCTTTGCTAACCATAACGGAGGACAAATCGCATTTTCGAAACAGGGTTTACTCTTTTATGGTCTGGGTGATGGTGGTTCTGCCGGTGATCCGCATAAAAACGGACAAAATAAAAAAACGCTTTTGGGTAGCATGTTACGCATAGATATCGACAAGAGCGCGGCGATAGCGATTCCTTCAAGTAATTTATTGACTGGTAGTAATGATAGGGTCAATGCTGTGCGGCCAGAAATCTATGCCTGGGGGTTTCGCAATCCGTGGCGATGGAGCTTTGACCGACTCAATGGCGATCTTTGGGTCGGTGATGTAGGTCAAGATAACTGGGAAGAGGTCGACAAGGTCGTGCAGGGCCGTAATTATGGCTGGAATAAAATGGAGGGGCAGCACTGCTATAATACCACTAACTGCAGTACTAGCCCATTTCAGTTACCGGTATTAGAGTATGGTCATAAAAATGGCCGTTGCTCAATCACTGGAGGTTACGTCTATCGAGGGAAATTACTGCCATTTTTATATGGCATGTATATTTACGGAGATTTTTGCACAGGAGAAATTTTTGGCTTAGCGACTCGATTAGTCGCCGGAATTGGCGCGGAAAAGCGAACGTTAATCATGTCAAAAAGAGATCTGTTATTGCATTCTAAGATGAACATTTCATCATTTGCAGAAGATCGTGTCGGCGAGATCTACGTCATCGACTATAACGGGCATATTTTCAAAATAAAATCAAAATACTAGTCCCGCGCTAATTATTCAGCATTAGCGCGCAGATCACGAGGAACACGATGGAACTATGTTAAAATGTAGGCGGTTTTATTGCACTGGCCAAAAATATTGCCGCAAAAAACCTAATACTGCGCATTTTTCTACTTTGAATTCTTCGCAATAAATAGTGATAAATTAGATTATAAACTAAATTCTATATGGCCAAAAATAAACGTCGAGCGAATAAAAGACATCATAGTAAGAGTCGCAGTAAGATTTGGTCTGTATTGATGTCCCCTGCCAACAAAAAACGGCTATTGCTAGTGAGTCTGCTGAGTCTCGTGGTGGGTATTCCTTATATTTGGTACCTAGATCGCGAAATAAGAACCCAGTTTGAGGGCAAACGTTGGGCCATTCCCGCAAAGGTCTATGCACGGCCGTTGGAGTTATATCCAGAAGTACCGATAAATGCCGGTCAATTTGAGCAGGAACTAAAGATACTGGCTTATCGAAATATCGATGGGGCCAGTAAAAGAGGCAGTTATCAGCGTAATAAAAATCATTTTCTAGTACATACGCGCGAGTTTTCCTTCTGGGACGGAAAAGAACAGGCGCTTCGGTTAAGATTGGATTTTTCCGGTAATCAATTGCTAAGTCTGCGACATGCTGACAGCGGAATCGCATTACCGTTGGTGCGTTTAGACCCCGGTATTATCGGTAGAATTTATCCTTCACATAACGAAGATCGAATCCTGGTAAAGATTGACGAAGTACCGAAATTATTGATTGACGCACTGACCCTGGTGGAGGATAGAGACTTTTTTAGCCATTGGGGGGTCTCTCCAAAATCCATTGCTAGGGCCATGCTTGCCAATATTCGCGCCGGTGGTACAGTGCAGGGTGGCAGCACGTTGACGCAACAATTGGTCAAGAATTTCTTTCTGACCAATGAACGATCGTTATGGCGTAAAGCGAATGAAGCGGTAATGGCCTTACTGTTGGAATGGCACTATGATAAAAGAGAAATTTTAGAGGCCTACCTCAATGAAATCTACTTAGGTCAAGATGGACATCGAGCGATACATGGTTTTGGTCTCGCGAGCCAATTTTACTTTGATCGATCAATCGACGAGCTGAGCCCTGCCCAAATTTCGTTATTAGTGGCATTGGTAAAAGGCGCCTCCTACTATTCGCCACGGCGACGTCCCGAACGCTCAAAGGCCAGGCGAGACCTAGTGATAAATTTATTGCAGAGCCACGATATCATTTCCGCTAGTATTGCCGAATCGGCCAAGCAAGAACCGTTGGGTGTCAGCGAAAGGGCCAGAAGTAGCGTATCGAGTTATCCTGCATTTATAGACTTGGTTCGGCGACAATTGCGGCGAGACTATCGAGATGAAGATCTCAATTCGGAAGGTCTGCAGATTTTTACGACGTTGGATCCCTTATTACAGGAGACGACCGAGCGATCATTTTCTGCCAAATTGACCCAGTTGGGCCTAACTAAGGATTTACCCAATTCGAAATTACAAGCCGCTGGTGTCGTAGTGAGTATCGATGGTGGCGAGGTATTGGCGATTATTGGGGGACGAAATCCACGTTTTTCTGGCTTTAATCGGGCCATGGATGCGGTACGCCCCATTGGTTCCCTGATAAAACCAGCCGTATATTTGACGGCATTAATGCAACCGGAAAAATATACACTAGCGACATTGATTGATGACGGTCCGTTACGTTTAGAGATAAACAAGGGTAATGTATGGACGCCACAAAATTTCGATAAAAAGAGCCATGGCTTCGTACCACTGCATACAGCGATGGCTAAATCGTATAACCTTTCGACTGCGCGCCTAGGACTAGAACTGGGTCTTGAAAACGTGATAGAGACACTCAAGAAACTAGGGGTGAAGCGGGAAATGAAACCCTATCCCTCAATGTTATTGGGTTCATTAGCGTTATCGCCGTTAGAAGTCACGCAAATGTATCATACACTCGCCTCGGGCGGTTTCCGTACCCCGTTACGTGCAATTCGCGCAATATTGGATGCACAGGGGGAGCCTCTACAACGTTATCCCTTGTCGGTAGAAAAGGTTTTCTCAGATCAGGAAATGTATTTAATTCAGTGGATTATGAAAGAAGTTGCCCGTTCCGGTACGGCTCGTGCAGTCTATCAATATCTGCCTAAATCCATCGGTGTGGGTGGTAAAACGGGTACCAGTAATGATTTGCGTGACAGCTGGTTTGGTGGTTTCACCGGTGATAGGCTCGCGGTAGTATGGGTCGGTATGGACAATAATCAATCTGCGGGTCTCACGGGGTCGCGAGGTGCATTGCGGATATGGGCCGACGTAATGCAAAAGTTAAATCCTCAGGCGACCCTAGACATCATGCCTGAAGGCATAGAGATGGCCGCGATTGATAATGAAACTCAATTAAGGGCCGGCGCGGGTTGCGCTGAGATAGTAAGTTTGCCCTTTATCATTGACTCTGAACCACCATTAGCGCCTTGTGCGGGCGGCACAGGCATGGATGCACAGAGGCCTATCGTGACTGAATCGGGCAACCGGCCTGTCTCCCGGAAACCTTGGTATAAAAGTGTATTTTAAAGAACAGGAAGTTTACACTGCGTACGATACTAAAAGCATTTCCATCAGTCATGGTCCAGAGAGATATGTGGCGGTTATGCGGAAAAATTACATAACTTTATCCTGAACTCTACATAATGAAAATTAAATTTAAAATTATTAGTATTACCACGGTTTTGTTATTGTTTATCGGCTGTACCACGGTGCAACAGCGTACTGAAGATGAAGGACTCGTGGTCGACGAAGGTAATGTGACAATTGACCCTTTTTATCAACTTCCGTCAGATTCATCGACATCGAGTCCACAGGTGAGTTCGACCTCCTCATCGCGCAATGAGACTATTTTGGCCTTGCTTAACGAAGCCAGAGAGCACGAAAGAGCAGGACGCCCTGAGCGTTCGGCTGCGGTCATTGAGCGCGCGCTTAGAATAGACCCAAAAAATGCGCAATTATGGTATCGATTGGCACTACTGCGTTTGCAACAGAGGCAATACGATTTGGCTGCGGGCCTTGCGGCAAAATCCAAAGCCTTGGCGCGTAACGACCCACAATTACAGATGAAAAATAAAACCTTAATCAAGCAATCGAAGATATTGAGCGGGCATTAAAACTATTTTGCTTGCAATTTGAACATTTGCGCAAGGAGCGCTAAGGCTAATAAAATGAGTGCTGAGAATGTTTATGACGTAGATAAACTCATGGCAGAAGCCCGTAAGCTCGCTGCTAATTATCGAAAAATGACAGGTAAGGCGCTCGGAATCAGCAGTGAAATTGCGCTGCATGATGTTATTCGGTTGATGAATTTGGTCGCCGTTCCGGTGCAACAGGGTGGCTTCGACGCCATTGGAAAAGGTGCAATCGAGGGTAAGCGCATACAAATTAAGGGTCGTACAGTATCACCCGACAGCAAGCAAAATCAAAGAATCGGGCAAATTAAAATGGATCAGGAATGGGATTCCGTCATGTTGGTTGTCATGAACGAAGACTACGAGGCGCTGGAGATTTACGAGGCAGAACGCGAATCTATAATGGAAGCGGTGGGAAAATCCAACGCAAAACGTAAAAACCGAGGGGCCTTGACCGTGACGCGCTTTAAGCACATCGCCAAAGCCGTTTGGTCGCAGGCGTCTGGAATTATTAAAGAATAGCGCTCATCCACCATCTAAGAATACTCAATGCAAGCCCTTCGCATGTCTCATAGGTAGTGTCCGAGGGTATTGGTGAAATAGACCGTTTGTGGACGGGCACTAGGTAGGTTAAACGCAAGTGTCGTGATAATATCCTCGCTGGTAAATTAGAGATTGAATCAGTTGTGGATAAAATAATCAATGCGTTATCGGAAGACGGGCCGATCGCTAGTGCCATGTCCGGGTTTCGAGCGCGACAACAACAACAAGCGATGGCAGTGGCGGTGGGGCGCGCTATTTCTGAGCGTAGCGTATTAGTCGTGGAGGCGGGCACGGGTACCGGAAAGACTTATGCCTATCTGGTGCCGGTACTGTTGCAGGGCGGCAAAGTTATTATTTCTACGGGCACAAAAACGCTTCAGGATCAGCTATTTTATCGAGATTTACCCGAGATTCAGCACGCCTTGTCGAGCAACGCAAAACTTGCCTTACTAAAAGGTCGCAGCAACTATTTATGTCACTACCGTTTGCAGCAAACAGAAAATGCTGCGCGTTTAGATCCCTCATTATCTACTCAAATCGAGCAACTCAATCACTGGTTAAGACAAACCACTAGCGGTGACATTGCAGAGTGTGAACAAGTTCCTGAAGACGCTTTAATCTGGTCGCAAGTCACCTCGACAGTGGATAACTGCCTTGGCAATGAATGCCCACAGTTTAAGGAATGTTTCGTCGTGAAAGCGAGACGTGCCGCGCAGGAAGCGGACGTAGTGGTCATAAATCATCACTTATTTTTTATTGATCTTGCGCTAAAGGAAGAAGGGTTTGGTGAAATACTACCCAGTGCGGATGCCATAATATTTGACGAAGCCCACCAAGTTACCGATGTCGCAAGGATGTACTTTGGAGAATCGATTAGTAGCCGACAAATCACCGAGTTAGGCAAGGACGTCGAAAAAGAATGCCATAACAAGGCTGACGATGAAAAGTCTATTTTAGATTATGTTCGCCGTATGAATGAAGGCGTACAAGCGGTCAAACAATCCATGGGTGATGCAGGGCAACGCGCAGCATGGCAGCAATTGGCAAATGCCGACAATATTGAAGCGCTTTTGCAACAATTATTACAAGATCTTAAACAATTTATAGATGCGATTAATCCCGCGCGTGAACGAAGCACGGGTTATGAGCGTTGTTATCAACGTGGTATTGACATAAAAATAAAATTACAACAATTCCTGCAAAAAAAATACATCGGCGGTGAACAAGGCGCCACTAAAGTAAACGATGCCGTTAATCGAAGTGAATGGGTAAAATGGTACGAAACCTATGAGCATCGTTTTGTATTATATTCTACCCCTGTGGCGGTTGCGGATAGTTTTTATGCACACGTGGAGCTGAGCAATTCAGCCTGGATATTCACGTCGGCTACATTGTCCGTTGGCAAGCGATTTGAACATTTTACTCATCAACTCGGCTTGCATGATGCAGTCACAGAACGTTGGGATAGTCCGTTTTCATATAAAGACAATACGCTTTTGTATATTCCCGATGGCCTACCGCTACCGAATTCGGCGGATTATATACAGCAGGTCGTTAATATGGCGGTACCGGTCATCAAAGAGGTTGGTGGTAGG
>JBGMRO010000218.1:0-4489 GCA_048061555.1 Thiohalomonadales bacterium
CAAATGACGATATCGGAGAATACCTATCGTTTGCTGCCATGAATGACGGTTTAACAATTGTGGGAATAGCCTTCAACCTAGATTAATTTAGGTTCAATTTACGAGTGAACTAATCATGCAAACGCGAGATATACCCAACGTCATTTCGAGTATGCGCATCGTGCTGGTATTACCCATAGTCTGGTTGCTAGCGACGCGGGAGTTTAGTTTTGCCCTCGCTTTGTTTTTTATCGCGGGTCTTTCGGATGCGGTGGATGGCTATTTGGCAAGACGAAATCATTGGCGCTCACGTTTGGGTAGTATTCTCGATCCTCTCGCGGACAAGATACTGCTGGTTTCATCATTTGTCGTACTCTCGTGGGTCGAACTGTTACCTGTGTGGCTATTGGCGATAGTGATTTTGCGAGATACCGTAATTGTGGTAGGTGGGCTTGTATATCATTATTCTATAGAACGATTTGATATGGAGCCGTCTTTGCTGAGCAAGTTGAATACATTCTTACAAATTCTACTCATTTTCGTGGTGGTTTTTTCTGCTGGCATGAGTCCATTGCATGCCTGGGTCATCGAATTGATTATGTACAGTGTGGCATCCATAACGCTGATTAGCGGTTTAAATTATATAGTGGTATGGGGTCAGCGAGCCCACCATGCGAATACCTCGAGTGATATTGGATGACACAGACGGCAACCGCGACACTTGATAACAAATGGTATTGGTTGGTGTTATTGCTGATCCTGGGGGCGCTAATCTATCTATTGAGTCCGGTCTTGACACCGTTTTTTATCGCCGCTTTATTGGCGTATTTAGGTGATCCGATAGTCGATCGTCTGGAGACCTTGAAGGTTCCCCGAGTCGTGGCGGTTACTATGGTATTCGTGGTTATTTTTATCGTGCTGATTGTTGTGCCAATTATTATATTGCCGATACTGGAACAACAGCTATTGGCGTTAATACGTAAAATACCAAAGTATGTGCAATGGTTTCAGGAAAATGTAAATTCCCGTTTTGGACAGTTCATTAGTCTCGATACCCTAGGCCTAGGCAAGGATCAACTACAGACTACCATGGCTCAGTATTGGAAACAGATTGGTGGTGTCGCAGGAAATTTTTTTAAAACGGTAACGCAATCGGGGCTAGCGTTAATTGCGTTATTGGCCAATATGGTATTGATCCCTGTAGTGACTTTTTATTTGCTTCGAGACTGGGATACCTTAATGGCAAAGTTCCACAATTTATTGCCGCGTCAATATGAAGCCAATATTACTACGGTTGCACGTGAATCAGACGATGTGCTTGCGGCTTTTTTACGCGGCCAATTGACTGTGATGTTCGCCTTGGGGATTGTCTATTCGATCGGGCTTTCGATGACCGGATTGGATCTTGCTATTTTGATTGGCTTAGTCGCAGGGATAGTCAGTTTTGTGCCCTATTTGGGTTTCATTGTGGGTATTACTTTTGCGTCTGTTGCTACTTACTTTCAATTTCAGGATGTCATGGCATTACTGCCTGTTTTTGCAGTATTCATCGTAGGTCAATTACTCGAAGGGCTGTTTCTTACGCCAAAACTAGTAGGCGATAAAATCGGTTTACATCCAGTTGCGGTCATATTTTCAGTGATGGCGGGCGGGCAATTATTCGGTTTTATTGGTGTGTTGTTGGCGTTACCCGTGGCGGCCGTCATCGTGGTCATATTGCGACATATGCTAAGCGAATACACAGATAGTTCTCTATACTCGAGATTATCCTAGAATAATACGTCGGAAAGATTACAGAAGCTCGTCTCACCATTGTTAAATCAACAACAAATTCTCGATATTACACTTAAGACACAGAGCAATCTGGATAATTTTGTGGTCGGTGACAATCAGGAGTTAGTCGATACGCTCTCAAAGATATTGATGTCCGCTGATGAGAATATGATGTACATTTGGGGTGAATCTGGAGTAGGAAAGACTCACTTGTTACACGGTTTATGTCAATTATCTCGCCTACAACGGCAGTCTATTGCCTATATCCCGATGAGTTTGCCCGAAATAAATATACAGTACCTACAATCCCTGGAAAATGTACCCATAATTTGCATTGATGATATTCATCTCATCGCGAGCAAGCCTGATTGGCAGTTGGCCTATTTTCATTTATATAATCAAATTCGAGACCGAGGACATAAACTATTAGTAAGTGCAAATGCACCACCTAGCCGCATTGACATCGCTTTGTCAGATCTTCGAACCCGATTCGCTTGGGGTTTGGTTTATCAAGTACAGGGTTTGGACGATAGAGGTAAGTCGATGGCGCTAAAACAGCAGGCGCATGCAAGAGGTTTTGAATTGAGCGATCAGGTAATACAATATTTATTGAGCCACTATAGTCGTGATACCCATTTCCTATTTTCGATACTCAATAAACTTGATCAGGCCTCAATGGCCGCACAGCGAAAAATCACAATACCGTTTGTTAAAAAAATACTGGATTAAGTTTAATAGGTAACGATTCATCCCCCACAGCGTTTCATGTGGGCACAAAAAACGTGCCCACCCTACCATTTAGCTCAACCTTAAGACGGTTTTCCTAGGGTGGACACATCTTTTTGTGCCCACATGCCAATCTAGATATCAACACCTTAATAGTACACAGTTAAACCGCTTTATCGTATTAAGCGAGTTTTACAGCGCAACTGGCGAGTCGCTTACCCAGCGCAATACACAATGCTTTTTCTTGTTCAGTGATGACTTGGTCATTATCTGGGCCGGTCCAATGGCTTGCGCCGTAGGGCGTGCCTCCCGCATTTGTGGTCATTAATTCTGATTCGGAGTAGGGTAGGCCCACGATGATCGCACCATGATGGAATAGGGGAAGCATCATCGACAATAACGTCGATTCCTGGCCACCGTGTTGGCTAGAGGAAGCCGTAAACAGACAGGCAGGCTTTCCTGAAAGGCTTCCGGACAGCCAGGAGTTTGTACTGCCATCGATAAAGTGTTTTAAATCCGCCGCCATATTGCCGAAATAAGACGGGCTACCTAGAGCAATGCCACTACACTGGACTAAGTCCTCGTAGCTCACATACGGTGCGCCATGGTCTGGAATACGGTCTGCAGTGGCTTCGTTGACCACCGAGACCGCAGGCACGGTTCTTATACGGGCCTGGCAATTTGGTATAGACTCTATACCTCTTGCTATGAGCTGCGCCATGTTAGCAATACTTCCATGGCGACTGAAATAAAGGACCAATACGTCGTTCAACCTTACGTTCGTACTTGTATTCATAGTAAGTCCAAAACCTTTTTTGGCGGGCGTCCTATAACTGCCTGGCCATTTCTGACCACAATGGGCCGTTCAATCAACTTTGGTGTGGATACAAGTGCTTGAATGATTTGTGTATCCGTCATGTTAGGGTCGTCGAGTCCGAGCTGTTTGTATTCCTCTTCACCGCTACGCACAATCTCTCTTGCTGGGATACCGAGCAATTCTAGTAAGGTTGAGAGTTCGGCCTCAGTGGGCGGTGTTTTGAGATATTCAATAATCTCCGGGTTTATGTCTTGCTTCTGCAATATTTCGAGAGTCTGCCGCGATTTACTGCAATGCGGGTTATGGTAAATTACCGTGCTCATTTTGTTTCCTTCTATTTTCGTAACTATTCCTCGCCTTACCGAGTGCTTACTCGATCCTACGCGGGAGCGCGTTGGAACCGTATCCGGGGCTGAAGCCCCAGCTCCAGCTCAGTTTGCCATTATTGGAGGTGAGGCTTTGGCCTCGTGCTGTTTCTCGATTCCTCGCACTCCTGCGAGTACCCAGTACGGATTCAGGTGAACTAGGCTGAGTAGCTACTTATTTTCTTTCTACGTGTTTTAGCATAAAATAACCAAAAAACGTAGGATTAGACCTAAATCATTCCAAGATAAGTGTAACGCATCCATCATGAGTAAACTTAAGGTAACAAGAAATGAATAAATTTTTACATCACCTAGAAAAAACTTTTGAATCCGCGTTATGGAATACCCGGTTTATCGTTTTATTTGCCGTGTTTGCTAGTGTGGTGGCCGCGTTTGTCATGTTTTATATGGCGACTATAGATGCCTACTTTATGGCCGTGCATGTAATCGAGTATGCCTCCCCCTCATTGTCTGTCGAGGCCCGCAGTGCATTGCGCTCAGATACAGTGACCCATGTGGTGGAAATTGTTGATGGATATTTACTGGCTACCGTCATGTTAATTTTTGCCCTGGGCTTGTATGAACTATTCATTGGCAACATAGAGGTCGCGGAAAATTCGACAGCGGCATCAAATGTTCTTATTATTAATAGTTTGGACGATCTCAAATCACGCCTAGCCAAGGTTATTTTGATGATACTCATCGTACGCTTTTTTGAGTTTGCGATTAAAACGGAATTCACGACTGCATTGGACTTGCTGTACCTGGCCGGAGGAATCGCCTTGCTTGGGTTGGCACTTTATTTAAGTCACGAAAAAGAACATAAATC
>JBGMRO010000218.1:4589-6624 GCA_048061555.1 Thiohalomonadales bacterium
TGTTTGGCGAATAGACTTACATCGATGGCATAAAGATCTGCTATTTGCTTTACAATAGATAAACCCAGTCCACAGCCGGCTATCTCATTTCCTGGGGCTCGATAAAATCGGTCAAATAGGCGTGGCACTAGTGTCTCGTCGATTCCCGGTCCGTTGTCTTCGACATTTAATACTACATATTCTGCTTGTAGGCTTAAATCAATCAGTACAAAAGAATATGAGGGGCTATAGTTTATAGCATTTTCCAAAATATTACGGAACATGATTGATAAGTGATAGGGATTGGCGACGAGTTTAAATTTGGTGTTCTCTGGGGGTACGAATTTTAATGTGACCGTCTTTTTTGTCGCATGATCACTGAGGTCGCTAATAATAGATTCAATAATGGTGACTAAGTTGACAATACGGTAGGTATCTTGTTTTGCGGTGTCGAGTCTTGCTAAGGTCAACAGTTGTTCTAAGAGATGTGTATTACGATCAACACCGATCAGAACTTTTGATAATGCAACATCTTTCCCTTCGGTTGTATTCTCCCGCATCGCGACTTGCGCCTGAACTTTTAATGCCGCGAGTGGCGTTCTTAGTTCGTGAGCCGCATCATCGGTGAAGCGACGCTCTTTCTCAAAGGCCTCGGTTAAACGTAAAAAAAGATCGTTTAAAACATTGACCAAAGGCTGAAGTTCCGTGGGTACTTTTTTAGTTTGAAGTGGCTCAAGTTTTCTGGCTTCGCGGCGCGTCACTTGATAGACAAGCAGTTTGATCGGTTCCAGACTTTTGTTTATGGCGAACCAAGTGATAATGCCCAAGAAAAAAAGTGATATCGCAATCGGTACAATTAATTGTTTGCTAAAACTGTTAGCTAATTCATTGCGCGTGTCTATTCTTTCTGCAATTTGTACTAAATAGTGGTTACTCTTGTCCCACAGTGAAAAAACCCGCCAGTCACTATCATTAAAATATGTATCGGCAAAACCAATGTAATTAAACTTACGTTGTATTTCTACCATCGCGCTGTCGGGGGCATTTTCTGACTGCAATAAAGTATTTCCATTCCTATCGATAAATTGAAATGCCAACCGGTGATCATATTGGTGCTGATGAATGTTGGTATTGTTTAGGAGATTAATTGGGGTATTGCTGAATTCAGATATCTGATTCAGCTCGGTTTGGATTTTTTGTATGCTGCTATACTCCAATTGCGGGAGTATGACTGCGAAAAGTACCTGTGCAGAATGGGCGAGCTCTGTATCAAAGACTTCCTGGATACTGCGTCGTGCGTCGGCATAGGTGAAAGTAATGGCGATAGCGCCAACGGTTAGGAACACTGAAAAAATTGCAGCCAGTAAACGACTTCGCAAGGACATTTTAGCTGTAGAAAATCGTAGTAGAGAATCGTAGTGCATTGTCTTTACAGCTGGGGGGGCTGCAATGGCAGTTCTTTTTCTATAGTGTAGCCAATTCCCCTAACGGTACGAATTAGATTCGCACCCAGTTTTTTACGTAAGTGATGTATAAAGACCTCTAAAGAATTACTCTCGATTTCGTTGTCCCAGCCAAATAATTTGTCTTCCAGGTTTGCGCGTGTAACGACTCGTCCACGATTTTCCAGCAACAATTGAAAAAGCCGAAATTCACGTGCGGACAATAATACTTGCGAGCCATTATTTGATAATGTGTGAGCGGCAGGGTCAAGCTCTAGAACTCCATGCTGCAAAATGGGACGAATATTGCCCAGATGCCTGCGGTGTAAGGCGCGCAGGCGAGCTGAAAGCTCATCTAAATCGCAGGGTTTTACCAAGTAGTCGTCTGCGCCTAAGTCGAGTCCCTTAACCCGGTCGGCTATGCTATCCCTGGCGGTGAGCAATAAAATGGGTATTTCTCTACCCTGGTCTCTTGTCAATCTGAGTACTTCGAGCCCGGAGACTTTGGGTAATTCTATGTCTAACACAACGACATCAAATTCGTGTGTGCTTAATGCAGATAACGCGCTTTCGCCATCCGTTAGCCAGTCTACGGCAAAGCCATCCTGGGTCAG
>JBGMRO010000219.1:0-6607 GCA_048061555.1 Thiohalomonadales bacterium
GGCAATGGCATCAGTCTGTGGGGTTACCGCTTTTTTTACACGAATTATCCCGAGCTTAGTGTGTATTCGAGCGGTATCGATTTTTAATCGTATTGCATGCCCGCTTATACTAAGCTGATAGGCTTGTGTAGCATTTGAGGAAAATTGTAGCGAAAATTCGCCCTTGCTATTCGAGCACGAATAACTAAGGTAGGGTGTTTTAGGTGGCAAACATGCCGAGAATACCGATACTGATTGTGGTTGCCCGTCATTGTAATTTTTTGGGTGGTTTTTAGAGTGAATAGTGCTGTCAGATGTGCGCCTAGATCCGACAATGTTAGTATTTCGTAGCGCTAGCGCGGAGTAATCAGCGACAAAAACGGTTTTCATGGTGATGGGAGTAATACCATCGTAATTAACGAGTATGCCGCTCACCTTAGTCTCTAGTGTAGCTATAAATTTTGGCGATGCTTCTGCCCCTGTTTCCGCTATGGTTTGAACGGGTAACAGCAGTATCAGAACCATGAGTAGGAAAACAGTACTCGTTACTAAGCTGCAACGCTTAGTACGGTTATGATGGAGGGGGTAAAAATTGTTTTGCACGAAATTAACACTCCAGGAAGATGGGTAACTTTAGGTAAAAGTCATAAAAGTAATGAGATTTAAATCAATGAACTTGAAACCATGGGGTCTAGGGTACTGTAGAACAGCTGATCAAGGGATCATCTTAGCACTTACAATTTTCCGATGACTATATTATTTTTAGGTTTACCAATAGCATGCGTGGTTAGTGACTATCTTGAAGAATATTAATCCGAGTTGAATGATGGAGTTATGTACAAATAACAGGCATACGTAATAAAAATAATTAATGCGCCCATATAAAAACAGTATTAAAGTATTTGTGGGGTATACTGGTTTTTGCGATTAATCCTGGGCGAGTGTGTGGCAGACAAGTTTCATAATTTCGCTTTTCCCGTTATTT
This sequence comes from Thiohalomonadales bacterium, assembly GCA_048061555.1. Classification (GTDB taxonomy): domain Bacteria; phylum Pseudomonadota; class Gammaproteobacteria; order SZUA-152; family SZUA-152; genus JBGMRO01. Next base: position 965 of record JBGMRO010000219.1, read on the forward strand.
TAATATCGTATGAGATTGATTAATATTTTCTGGACTAATTTTCTTACATGCTTTTCTTCCCCTTCAAAGTCGATTTAATTTTAAAAACAATTCCTTTTCTTACCTTGTTAGTGAGTTTGCTGTGCATTTCGGTATATTATTTTCAAGTCAGATCGAATATCGCGATAACAAATGCAGCCCTGAAATTTTGCAACAAATCATCGCAGGGTAGTTTTGGATTGATCATAAACAAGGTGGCAGGATCGAATTCCATAAAGGAATGCGTTAGGTTAATGAATATCATCCATACCACTAGTCGCCCCGATAAAATGATACTAAATTTGGCTGAACGGGCTGATCCTGTACACTCGCTGAATAAGTCTGATAGTGTCCAGTTTATTGCTGATTCGCTCGGTGATTTATATGCTAATTTTGAATCGACCGCGCCGGATTCATTAACCGCAAAACTCATGTACGATCCACGTTCATTTCGTTTAGATCATATGGTTACGTCGGCATTTGCACATGGTAGTTGGACACACTTAGCGGGTAATTTGTTTTTCTTTTTCGCCTTTGCCGCAACTATAGAAATTCTCATCGGTAGTATCGCCTTTGTATTTTTTACCACATTTCTTGCGATAGCCACGAATATAAGTTACTCCTTTGCGATGTTCGCCGATGTAAATGCTTTACCCACATTGGGTCTGTCTGGCGTAGTCATGGGAATGATTGGTCTATTTACTTTTCTTCTACCTACGGCAAAAATTCGTTGTTTTTTTTGGTTTATTATTATTGTAAGAGTTTTTTCTATACCCGCATGGATATTGGCCGCTTGGTACATAGGTTGGGATTTATACAGTCTGTATTTCGATACGGGCCAATCAAATACGAACTTTGTTGCCCACATAAGCGGCGCAGTTACAGGCGTCATGGCAGGGTTTTTTCTATTTAAAACATCGAAACACCGTATTAAACTGGCAAAAAAATTACAGCGAGTCTAACGAAAACCATTGCCGAACTATCTGTGCTTATCCATTTAATAGATATAAAGTATTAATTATATCATATAAACTATTTTGCAAGTTGACCATAATTGAGGGTGAACGTGCTAATATTGGCCACCACTCAGCTTTGTAGGAGAACATACGGAATTTACTACTACTAAGTCGTCACGGTGGACAATCAAAAACAACAAAAAATTACAAAGATTATCTGTAGGCGTATGGGGAAAAAATGAAAAGAGGGACGTTACTATTATTTATCTTACTGTCAGCTATTTATGCGAGTCCAGTTTTATCTGCAGCAGGAGATAAATACATACTGCCAAAATTTGGCATTATGTCGATCGATTTAAAGAACGCGGATCCATTAATATCATTTGGCGTTATGTTGGGGTTTGGTTTATCCGTAAATTTTAGCTTTGAACTAGAATATAATATAGGTTTTAGCGGTGGTGATTATGAAGAGACTGTCCTAGGTGATCCCGCTAATATTAAGACGGGATTCTATAGGGTTGATACCGGGGCGGGTTATCTTGTCTATCGACATCCCATATCACAGAAGAGTTATTTTAAAACAAAATTAGGATTGCTGTATGAAAACGTCGAACGGACCGAAAGTGGTACTTTAAACCCAGAAATTACAGATGTCATCAGCTCTAATGATACGGGCGTAGCAGGTGGGTTGGGTATCGGATGGTACGTCGGGGAACGCTTGACCTTAGATGTTGAAATGACGGTCATTGACAAGGACATTATTTTTTACAGTCTTGGCACCCACTATAGATTCTAGTCGAACTAGTGCCCGTCCACAAACGAGGATATTTTTCCAAGATCAAGGCGTACCGATTTTTTAAAGCGCAGCATAGACCACTATGTGAGCATTTAAAAAATCAGCACAACGAAGATATTGGAGAAATAGACCGTTTGTGGATGGGCACGAACTAGATTATCTACGCAAAAAATAGCATTTCTCAACCGTAGAAATTTACTCATATTGATGAAACATATTGTAAGAATTCTCCAAACTCGAGGGTTCTAGACGAGAACTTGCTGAGTAGTGAAAAATCGAAATAACTAATGAATAGCTTTTTTTCTCCTTTTGTCATTATATTGAGTACGCTTTTGTATGCCTGCGGTACCATGACAGCGCCGGGTACTGCCGTGCATTCTTCTGAGACCTCTGCATCTTCTTTGTCAGAGGGCGGCAATATAGTTAACAAATCTCCCAAGCGCGAAAGTGTGAATGCTACCAATGTACAGGTGAGTAAATCTGGCGATGACGGTAAAATGGAGGCCACAACGGCTACTAGTGGTGCTGTAGAAAACAAACAAATAGATCAGCATACTCGAATACTGGCTGCTATTAATGTCACGAAAAAGAACACGTCAAAAAAATCTACTACGCAAAAAAATGCAAAGGCTGATTTTTCTGTCAATGTACCGAAATCCACCACAAGTTCTATTAGTGCGGTGGACACCGCTGTGGCGGGGGTGAATATTGAACCCCTAGTCTCTCAGACTCACACCGACAAAGTCCTTGTTTCCAATACCAAGAAGGGATTGCTTCAGCCGGCAACGCTAGGAAAAAAGCAAAAACCCAAAGGTGGAAACAAAAAACAGATAGACGTGGACAAAAAAATACAGATTACTGAAATCGATACAAAGTCCAGGGAAGAATCAATCAAGTATTCCTTAGCGAATCGATACTACCAATCGGGAAAATACCAAAGCACTATTGATATATTGGAAACTTCTAATGGTAGCGATATTAAAAAATCTAAAAATCGTGATTTGCTCGTATTGGCGTATACCGCGTATGCGAAAGAATTAGTCTCTAAAGCAGATTTATTGGAGGCGCAAACTTTACTCGAAAAAGCAATCTTGATGCAGCCGGCTAATAAGATAATTCAACGACAATTATCCGACATAAAAAACGTAAGGGCAGGAAATTTACTCTATAAAAAAGCGATTGATGCCTACAATGGTGGGAATCAAGAGAAAGCTTTCGAGTCTTTTCACCGTGTATTGATATTGAATCCTTCTCATAAGAAAGCGAAGAAATATTATATTGAAATCAAGACTATTGTTGTCGATGCACATCACAAAAAAGCGTTACAGTACTATCGACGGCAAAAGCTAGCGCAGGCCATAAAGGAGTGGGATAGCCTATTAAAGGTGGATCCAGGCAACGAAATGGCCCGGATATATCGGTCTCGAGCGATTGAGCTACAAAAGAAATTTGAAAAACTATAATAATGGACAGTAATCGTCCTATGCTCCGCGTGGCAACAAACACCGCGAGGTGAATTATTTTACGTGAGTCTACGAAGTGGTATTAGAAGTACCGCTAGTTATCACGCGAGTTTTCGCGGGCTCATTAATTGTGAGGGCATTTCTATTATGCGGTACCGTCTCTCTGACTTTGCTATGATAAATTTTGTTCTTTTGTAAAGTTTCAGCCATTATATTAAAAGTTTCATAGAGCTGACCAAATTCGTCATTCTGATGTTTTTCGATTCGTTGGTGATATCGTCCTTCTATGATTTGTTGAATGGATTTTTCAACCACGTAGATAGATTGTGAAAAATATCTGCCTAATATATACGAGAATATTACTACGACTCCGATGGTAACCGCGATGAGTATTGCCATCATATACAACGTCATTTCAGCTAATTGTTGTAGTGAATCTTGTGACTTTCCTAAATGCACCATACCGATTTTCTTAGATTGAAAGAGGACGGGTGCAGCATAATCGACAATGGAGCTTTCACCGGTAAACACTTGTTGAAAGACTTTAATAATATTTAGTGATTGTTTCTCTGCAGGTTTTCCTTGCGTGCCGATAAAGGGTTTTCCTAGTAATTTAGCTTCGCTTGCCCCCCGCACAATTTTATTATGATCGATGATGGTTAAATAGCTAAAATTTTGTCTTTCACTCGCTTCTTGAACGAATAATTCGATGCTCACCCAATCTTCGCTTAACAATGGGATCGCGCTTTCTGTGGCGACAAATTTCACCAGAGAATCACCGAATTCGTTCATTTGTTCGTACATTGCATGATATTGTTTGTTAAAAATCACTGCGATACTTGCGAGCATGGCGATTGATACGATGCTTGCCATTAACAAGCTCCATTTGACCCTAATGGGAACAATTCGCGCTTGCTCAAGAGATGCCTTACTATCACTCTCGAGGCACATACTCAATGCATGATCGAGTTCTTTACCCGTTTGATAACGTTTTTTAGGATCCTTGGCTAAAAGTTTCTGTACCACGTAGCTAAGTGATTTCGGGATATTTTTATTGTATTCTGCAATAGGCTTTGGTTCTATGTGGGTTATTTGATACATAAGTGTCGCCACATTATTACCTGCAAACGGACGTTCACCGGTTAGCAATTGATAAAGAACGACACCTACCGAGAATAAATCTGAACGGCCATCTATTTTTACGCCTTCTAATTGTTCCGGGGACATATATTGAGGCGTTCCCAATAAATCTCCAACTCGGGTATGTTGCGTGAGTTCATTGTCATCGATATGTGCGATGCCAAAATCGGTAATTTTAACGTTGACTTCAGAGGGGGCGCAGATAATATTGCTGGGCTTTACATCACGGTGAACAATGCCTTTTGAGTGCGCATAGTCCAGGCCTAAGGCGAGTTGCTTACCGATGGAAATTGATTCTTGCAAGGTGAACTGTTTGCCTGAATTCATGAGTACACTTAGCGGAATTCCTTCAAGCAGTTCCATGACAATAAAGGGGACGCTTTTATATTCATCCACATCAAACACGGTAACGATATGGGGGTGTGACAGCGCGCCTACTGCCTTTGCTTCTCTTAAAAAGCGTATTATATATTCACTGTCCACGCAAAGTTCACTGCGCAGCACTTTGATCGCAAGGTGTCTGTCAATGCGCGGATCGTAGGCTTCGTAAACCTTCGCCATAGCACCTTCGCCCAAAAGATTCTTGACTTGATAGCGTTTTATTTCAGCTAACATGGTTTCCAGATTGGTTGGTTTGCAAGTTGCATTATTTTATAATTTCATTGTATAAAAAATGATGATTTTAAAACTGTAATTGCGATAGTTTAGATTGATCCGATTTTTTTTGATTGTGTATACTAATTATCGATTCTATAATTAGCTGGATAAATTAAAATTCTTAAGTCGCGGCCAATATTATACACTCAAAACTTTACATTTGTATAATATATAACCAGTTAAGAGTTCTTAAACTATTCTCTAAATCGAATATCATTAGTTAGACGCCTGCAAAATTCTAAAACGACACAAAAAATGGCTATATCCCCAGCATACTCTGAGATCGTACACAGGGATATGGGTAGTTTGTGTGAAAATTAGTAAGAATAAGAAAGCAATTGACCACCTGTGTACATCGATATACAAAAAAAGTATAAAAATAAATATTTAAATCATATTTATTAAAAATATTGACACTAAAAAGAAACTAACCCCAACAGGACTAAGCAGGGGTTTTACCCATCACGAATAGGTTTTCCTGCTATTTCCTCCGTGGCCGGATTGAAATTCCTCACAATAGGTCGACTATTACTCGTCATCGCGTCTTGCCACGGAGTCAATACGACGCACCCTTTACTAGGGAAAACCTATCCGTATGGGTATACAAACCAAA
>JBGMRO010000220.1:0-6604 GCA_048061555.1 Thiohalomonadales bacterium
GTTCTCTTACGCTAAAGGGTTTTGTGAGATAATCGTCGGCACCGACTTCTAGTCCTACCACGCGGTCCAATTCACTGCTTTTTGAGGTTAACATCAGTATCGGTGTGTAGTTATCTTGTTGTCGAACCCGACGGCAAATTTCTATGCCATCCATACCGGGTAACATGATATCCAAAATGACTAAATCGAATGCATCATTTTCTATCTGGTGCATACCCTTAGTACCGGTGTCCGCAATTTGAATGTTGGCATCCAAATCTTTTAAATGCATGGAGACCAGGTTAGCGATATCTGTATTATCTTCTACTACCAAGATGTTTTTCATGGGTTTTTTCTAATGAGGTGTTAGGTTTAACTCGGACAATATCTCAAAACAATTTCACACAACTATACTATGAGATAGACTATAGATATGAAATATCACATAATTATCACATGTGCATACATGTTTCTCTTCTATCCTACTATAAACGTCTAAACGTCTAAACGTCTAAACGACTGGGATTATGGGGAATCGCAGGAGACTATTTTGCTTGTTTATCCGAGCTAATTTTGGGGGATAAAAAGTCTTCGGCCATATCACTATCAACAGATTCCCCGCGCTGATTAACCAGTGGCTGTTCGCTCTCATTCCAGCCGCGTACACCCGTTTTTAATGATCTAACCTGTTGAAATCCCATAATATTAAGCGTTAATGCGGCGAGTGCGCTGCGATTTCCTGAACGACAGATAAGTACCACATTTTCCGTTCGGGAATCGGCTAAGCGTGGCACCGTCTCAGGGTAACCATAATCACAGGCGCTTTCTAATATACCTCGCGGCACCAGGATGGACCCCGAAATATGCATGGCGAAATACTCCTCAGGCTCTCGCACATCTATTAATAAGGGTTTGCTATCTCCGGCCAACTCTCCCTCTAGATCCCACGGGAATAGCTCCTCAATGAGTGGCAGGCTATCACTAACAAGTTGTGTAAAAGTCTTCATATTTTGTAACTACTCCCCCAGTCCCTGTAAGGCTTCATTTCTGCGTTCCTTCCCGTTATATAAAAGATGGGTCATTTACCCGTGCAAACTCACACTTAGTTACTGTTATTCTATGTTGTTAATAGAATTACAGTAACTTATCTTAAGATTTTTGCCTTGACCTGAAGCCTTACAGGAACAGGGTGAGCAGTTACATCGCGCGCTATAAGCGAACGTTGTCGCTAATTTATGTTGAATGGAGTGAGTAGTTACCATATTTTTTATTATTTATGACTTAAGGTTTACAGTCCTAGAGTTAGGTCACAAGGACCTTGGGTCAATGCGTTAGGGACTACTGTTGTCGATTCGATAAATTACGTCCCAAACCATTTTCTACGGCGATTACAGCGGCCTCGACTCGGGAGCGTACGTGTAATTTTCTGAGGATTGCCTTGACGTGTAGTTTCACCGTGCCGTCGGAAATACCCAGATCTCTGGCAATTGCCTTGTTGCTCTGTCCTTCGGCGAGATGACCAATAATTTCGCGTTCCCTAGGGGTCAGGTCCGATAGCGGTGTCTTTGGTGTCTGTGATAAGGGTTTGTCTTGTAGCGCACGTGCCAAAGTGCCTGCCAATTGCGGCGCCACAATGGTTTCCCCCTCAACGATCTTTCGTAGGGCGGCGACAAGATCATCAGGGTCCATATCTTTTAATAAATAGCCTTGCGCACCACTACGCAGGCATTGCACTAAGTCGCTCTCGTCCGTACTGGTGGTCAACATCGTTATGGGTACGGTAATACCTCGATCGCGTAGCTGACGTAATACCATAAGGCCGTCGATATCGGGCATACGCATATCGAGTAGAATCACTTCAGGGTCGTGCTGATCTACTATCTCCAGTCCTTCTCGACCGGTACTCGCTGCAGCGACGACTTCGATGTCACTGCGCTCCAAGAGGCCCTTTAGGCCCATTCTAAATAGGGTGTGATCATCGATTAGTAATACTTTCATGGCGTTTGCTAGGTCTTAGTCAAAAGGTTAATGGGATATCATGTTACGTTATTTGCTGATTGATAGTGGAGTCATTAAACTATGTAATTCTAAAAAAACCTATTTTGGGTAAGTAAAGTCAATATTCGTCGTAGGTTGCGGGTGAGTTTACGAACCCCAACACGACCCTGTTGCAGTCTGTAAAAAACTCATTTACAACCTACATTGCTTCTATCTCAGCCCCATTCCGCTCAATGGCCGGCATGAGTTTGCGAGGTCTTGTCAAAATTTCGACTATAGAAATCGAGTTCTATACGGGTGCCTTCGCCGGGATCGGAGTCTATGCTTAGTTCTCCAGAAATGCGTCTAGCGCGTTCCTGCATGATGCTCAGGCCGACATGCTCTCCTGGTTTTGCATCGGTATAGTTCATTTCTATACCGACCCCATCATCTTCAACTAATAAATAATAATGCTCAGTCTCCAAATTGCGTATCATAATACGCACGTTTTCTGCCTTCGCGTGTTTGCGGATATTGGCGAGTGACTCTTGAATAATATGTAAAACCTGTACCTCGACTATTGACGGTAGCTGCATATCGGGGCATTCATTTTGGAAAAATACCGAAACCCCAGTTTCATTTTGAAATCGTTCAATTAAAGAATGGGTAGCATGTACTAGGCCACGTTCATCCATCGGTACCCTGAAATGTGCCAATAATTCCCGTAGTTCGTTATTGGCTTCATCGAGTCCACCTCGAATTTGCTCGATTTCACTGAGTGCCTGTTGATTATTGCTGTCGGCCATAGTCTTATTTAAGATACTGACTTGGAAGCGTAGGCTTGCCAGCGTTTGTGCAAGTGAGTCGTGCAATTCATGTGCAAGCATAGTGCGTTCTTGCATAATTGACATTCGTCTCGATTCGTCATCAAGACGATCTTTTTCTATCGCCAAACTTAAGTGTTGGGCGATATTAGTCAGCAAATTTTTCTGTTCTTCGGTAGGGGCGTCTATTTCTGGCGAGATAAAGCAGTGATAAATACCGAGGGTACTTTTCTGATATTGCAATGGAATAGAGATGATATTGTATTTCTTGTGCAGTGTTTTAGGTAACAAGCATTGGCAGTTGTTTGTGCTTTCATCACAGTATAATATATTTTTGGAATAGTTCTGTGCGCAAATACAGCGTTCTAGGGGGATAGTCTTCTCAGCATCGTCGAAATTCGAATCTACGCCAATGCTACCGACCAAGCGCATTTGTCTGTCATTACTGACGAGTCGAACTGTGGCGGCACTCGCATTCAAAATATTTTGTATCGTGCCTAAATAGCGGATGAGTAGATCGGTCATATCAGAAGTGGTATTACTGTTCGAGGCCACTTCATAGAGTATTTCTAAATAGCGTGTCTTCTGGGCGAGTCGCTCAGTTTGCTTTTTGACTTCTGCGTCCATTTCACGGCTTAGGGCACGTAAGGATTCTCCTAAACTATTAATGTCACCCGCCAAGATCGCAAATTCACCTTTTTGAGGGACCGGAATTTGTGCAGACAAATTTCCACTACGCATGCGCAGGGCCCAATTACGTAAGTGAGACAGGGGTTCGAGTAAATTTCGATTGATACGTTCTTGAGTGGTGTAAAACAAAAAACCAGCGGTAATAACCAAACCGATCTCGATGGTGAAAATATAGGCTCGCGCTGCCGGGAATAGTGCAACGACGAAGCTACCAATCAGTAGCGTAATAACGACGATGGAAATGCCCAATAACGGTAGAAAGATATCACCGCTTACCAGACCACGCTTTTTATGTTGCCAACCGGTCGCAGGGGGTTTAACAGGCATAATGTTGAGCCGATTCTCCATAAATTTTGTATTGACCCACATCATAGCATAGCCGTATTAACGAAGTTAACACTGCCAACCCTGGGTAAAACAGTCTGTATTGAGAAAATAGTGTGAATTATCATTTAAAATGCCTATTGGGCGACAAACTTAGAACTTGCCTGTGGTGGGCGACTGAGCGGCATAGATACCCGGTTGAAATGTATCTTGCTGGTTTTTGCCGAATTCAGACGTAAATGGGTTGATCGCATTTTCCAATTCTTCACACCACGAGGGGTGGCTATAGTTGATATCGCTAAAGAACCATAATCCACGATCGGATTGGCAAGCGGCAGTGAGCATTTGAATTTGTTCACCCGCGTCGGGTCCAACGATGCAACCACCCAGCAATTGACCTGTTTCCTCGTCATGGGTGATTTCCGTGAATCCTTCCGTTTCACTAATAGCGAGTGCCTTGGGCGAACCCATTAAATTTGAGCGTGCGGCCTCGGGTTCAAAACCGGCGTCTTCCGCCATATCCTCGCTCAATCCTACTGTGGCAATCTGCAACGCGGATTGTATAACGGTCGGCACGGTATGGTAATTACAGCTTTTATTATCGCCTAAAATCGCATTTCGGGCTGCGATCTTGGCACCGTGTAAGGCCGCATTCGCAGTCATGGGTCCGTCGGTGACATCACCGAGGGCAAAAATACCGGCGCGGTTAGTGCGTAGACTTTGAGACACCTTGATAAATCCGTTCGGGTCGACGGCCACCCCCGCCTTTTCTAAATCGAGTTGTGCCGAAATAGGACGTCTGCCGATGGCAATAAGAATGACGTCATAGCGATCCTGAGAGCCATCTTCGAAGGTGACTTCGATGTCCTGCTTCGACTGATTTATGGCGCGTACAGTCGCATGAGTTTTAACGGACACGCCGAGTTTTTTAAACTTTCGCTCCAGTGCGGCACTTGCTCTGAGGGGTATACCGGGGCGGTTCAATAGACGATGAGACTGTTCAACAATGGTAACCTGACTTCCAAATTGGTGCATAATAAAACCGAGTTCGGTACCAATGGCACCCCCACCGATACACAATAATCGCCTCGGTAGTTTCTTTAAACGATACATAAAGTCTTGTGAATTCAGTATTCGTATGCCGTCCGTTTTACATACACTGTGCTCAATGGGTGCAGAACCGGTGGCAATAATGATCTTGTCTGCTTTGATTTCTTCAATTTGGCCATCGGCCATTTCTATGGCAACCGTATTCGAATCACAAAATCGGCCGTGGCCTTGGTAAATATGTACGCCTAAGCGTTTAATCCAATCAGGGAAATGACTGCGGAGCTGTTCGACGATTTTATTCTTGTGTGCCATGGCGGCGCCAAAATCCGCAGTAATTGTGCCTATAAGACCTCGACCTTGCATGGTGGAGATATCCTCCAGTAATTCTGCGACATGTGCCAGGGATTTCGTAGGGATGCAACCTTGATTAAGACAGTTACCACCCGGAAGGTCTCTTTCGATAATGGCGACTTTTGCACCCAGAAAAGCACTAGTTAGTGCGGCTTTGTATCCACCGGGTCCACTACCGATAATGATTAGGTCGTATTTCACGCGGTTTTGTCCGCTGTGCGCACATGACTGTATCGGTTTTCAAAAATTTCTGCGGGATAAAATAATCTTAGTTTATTTTGATGTTTCTGCATCACCGGTTTCCTTGGGCGGTTTAAAATTCGGGTCGTTAGGGTTTTGCACAATAAAATTGAAACTCTTGTCCTCAATTTCTACAAAATCCAGGTGTGCGCCATTGAGATGCTCCGCACAGTGTGGTGCCACGATGACTTCTACGCCAGCCGCTTGTATGAGGATGTCATCGTCTTTTTGTATATCGAAACCCATGCCATATTCTATGCCTTCATCGACGGCGACCTTGGCGGCGATACGCAGTTTTAGGTCTTGACTATCCGTCTTTTCGGATGAAAGTTTTATTTGCTCAGCAGCACTTTGGCTTATGGTTAACATGTTTTTTCTCTCTACTAGTTGGTCTAAACATTCGTACAACAGATTATGTCGATGTATGAGACTTGCTCATTGTGATGCCTTGAGGTTGAGTGCCTGATTGGTCTTGTCTATTTTTTGTCGTACAAAATCTACAAATCGATACACCCATTGATTTTCCTGTACCGATCTGAAATGGCTGTAACAGGCGAGCACATTTTTATAGATAATACCGTCATTTTTCCCATCGACCCCGGTTCCTCGCAGTACTTTGTAGGCAAACTTGAGACTGGGGTCTAGGTTTTCCAAGGCGGAATAATGAAACTCGTGGGCATTAATTTCCGGTAACTTCGTATTGCTGTGTTTGTGCCCCCAAGGGCTGTGCTCTGTCTCGCTGAGTTTGACGTAACCTCGACCCTGTGGTTTTTCGTGCATGATAGTATCTGCAGGGATAGCGCCGACCATGTCGAGTGTCTTGCCACGCCAGTGAATACTACGGCTCAAATACATCAAGCCGCCACACTCCGCGTAAACGGGAAGACCGGCATCTATGGCGAGTCGGATTTCCGTGCGTAATGAGGAGTTGCCGGACAGAGCGGATAAATGTGTCTCGGGAAAACCGCCGCCAATAAACAAAGCATCGACATCGGGAAAACATCGGTCGTTTAGCGTATCCATTACGATGAGTTCTGCACCCGATTTTTTAAAGGCACTAATATCTTCAGGATAATAAAATCCGAATGCAGCGTCGCGTGCGATGGCTTTTTTGATCGGTGTACCCGTTCCCGATCTCGCAGGCAGCCTAGTAAGTAGTTTTGTTGCAA
>JBGMRO010000221.1:0-6601 GCA_048061555.1 Thiohalomonadales bacterium
TCTAATGCATCCATGCATTCGCAGCATAAGGCCATCCATGGCCAAAAAGGCGCACAAATTTTTTAAAGCACAGCATATTAGTGTTTCTTAATCTGTGTTTAGTAAGTCTTGTACTGCGTCTTTTGACAGTACTAGAGTTACTTATCTTAAGATTTTACAGATTTAGAAAGATTTATCTTAAGAGACTACTATGTAAGCATTTAATCTTAAGATAAGTACTTCTAGCTCTGCAAACAACGCAGAACAAGAATTACTAAATAATACGCGCAACACAGAGATTGGGTGTAGTCGGTTTGTGGATGGACACTAGTTACCGGAACGACGTCTATCGACAGCATCCGCCAGCAGGCGCAATAATTTTTCGCTATCTTGCCAACCCAGACAAGCGTCCGTGATACTTTGTCCATAGGTCAACGCCTTGCCGGGGATATTATCTTGCCTACCAGGTAGTAAATGACTCTCGATCATTGCACCCATGATAGCTTTATCACCAGCGGCAATCTGTGCCGCGATATCCTCGGTGACATCGATTTGTCGTTCATACTGTTTAGCACTATTCGCATGACTGCAATCGATCATAATCTGAGGCAACAGCTGCGCTTCGCTTAGGGCGGCACTCGCGGCGGCGACATGCTCGGCCTGGTAGTTAGGTGTTTTGCCACCTCGCAAGATGATATGGCAATCGCTATTGCCTTCTGTCTTAAAAATCGCCGAGCGACCACTTAACGTCAAGGATAAAAAACAATGGGGTCGACTCGCGGCGCGCACCGCATCAATGGCGATGGACAAGGTACCATCGGTACCATTTTTAAATCCCACCGGGCAGGATAGACCCGAGGCCAACTCTCTATGCACCTGACTTTCTGTGGTACGTGCACCGATCGCGCCCCAACCCACCAGGTCAGCAATATATTGTGGCGTTACCAGGTCCAGAAATTCCGTACCGGCGGGTATACCCAGTTGGTTGATATTGAGCAGTAACTCCCGCGCAAGACGCAAGCCGGTATTAATTTGAAAGCTATCATCAAGCTTAGGGTCATTAATTAAACCCTTCCAACCCACCGTAGTGCGCGGTTTTTCAAAATACACCCGCATCACAATGAGCAACTGTTCTTTTAGCTCAGTCTTTAATGGTTTAAGTTTTTCGGCATACTCCAGCGCCGCGCCGACATCATGGATAGAACAGGGTCCCACCACGACGATCAAGCGGTCGTCTTTACCGGTCAATATTTGATGGATATCACGCCGGGTCTCATTGACGGTTGCCGCTGCCGTATCGGTAATCGGCAGTTCGGCGTGAATGACTTCAGGCGCACTCACCTCGTTAATCTCGACGATACGTAGATCTTCGGTTCTTTTAATCATGGATCAACACTTCTGGTTTGTTTCTACACGGCAAGCAACAAGTTCACAGTTCACTTTTCGACACGACTGTCATAACCCAAGTTAGGCGCTAACCAACGTTCGGCCTCGTTAAGCTTCATACCGGTACGCTTGGCGTAATTTTCGACTTGATCTTTCTTGAGCTTACCTAGACTAAAGTAACGGGCCTTGGGGTGCGCATAATAGATACCACTCACTGAAGCCGTCGGTAACATTGCGAAGCTTTCTGTCAAGCTGATACCGATATTTTTCTCGACGTCCATTAAAGCCCAGAGCGCAGATTTTAGATTGTGGTCCGGACAGGCCGGATAACCGGGTGCCGGGCGTATACCTTGGTAGCCTTCTTTGACTAGTGCTGTATTTTCCAATTTTTCGTCTGCCGCATAGGCCCAAATTTCCTTGCGTAGCTTTTGGTGCATAAGCTCAGCCAGGGCCTCGGCCAGTCTATCCGCCAGGGCCTTGAGCATAATAGAGCTATAATCGTCGTGGTCGGCCTCAAATACGGCAATGTGCTCTTCGATACCGATGCCCGCGGTGACCGCGAACGTGCCGATATAATCCTCAACACCGCTGTCCTTCGGGGCGATAAAATCCGCTAGGCAAAAATAGGGCTGATTTTTTGACTTCTTTTGTTGTTGCCGTAGTTGATGTAGGCAAACCATTTTACCCGCCGGGCTTTCTACTTCGATATCGTCTTCGTTTATGGAATTCGCCCGAAATACCGCGACAATAGCCTTTGCGGACAACCATTTTTCATCGATAATTTGTTGCAACATACGCTGGCCATCGGCGAGCACCTTGCGTGCCTGCGGACCCCATTTTTCATCGTTGAGAATCTTTGGGTAGACACTCTTTAATTCCCATACATGAAAGAACGGCGTCCAATCAATAAACTCGGCGATCTCTTGTAAAGAGACATCCTCGTATACCGAAACACCTAATTTTAAGGGTGCCGAAACAGAATGCTCAGACCATTCCAACTGGCACTTATTACGTCGGGCCGTGGCCAAATCCACCATGATAGTCTTATTCTGTCGCTGTGCGTGGTTTTCGCGCACCGTATCATATTCCTGCGCCAGTGCGGCAATATAGTCGGTCTTTAAGCTGTCACTCACCAAGCTCTGCATGACACCCACCGCTCGGGAGGCATCCTTCACCCAAACCACGGGTTGATTATAGTTAGGCGCAATCTTTACCGCAGTATGTGCGCGGGACGTCGTCGCCCCCCCGATGAGCAAAGGAACTTTAAAATCTAAACGTTGCATCTCTGTCGCGACCTGCGCCATTTCTTCCAGCGAGGGTGTAATCAGTCCTGAGAGACCGATAATATCGACGTTCTCTGCCTTCGCCCTCTCCAGGATGGTGGTCGCGGGCACCATGACGCCTAGGTCGATGACCTCGAAATTATTGCATTGCAAGACCACACCGACAATATTTTTACCGATGTCATGTACATCTCCCTTGACGGTCGCCATGAGAATCTTACCATTGGAGCTCGCCTTGCCTTCTTTTTCTTTCTCGATAAACGGCATTAAATATGCCACGGCCTTTTTCATGACTCGCGCGCTTTTTACCACCTGCGGCAAAAACATCTTGCCATCACCAAACAGATCGCCGACGATATTCATACCGTCCATTAAAGGGCCCTCGATCACTTCGATCGGTCGCGCAAATAGCAATCGCGCAGCCTCCGCGTCTTCTACGATATATTGATCAATACCCTTGACTAAGGCGTGCGCAAGCCGTTCTTTGACCTCTAGTTCGCGCCACGAAAGGTCTGCGGTTTGCACCACACCGCTACCATCACCCTTAAATTTTTCTGCGACCTCAAGTAATTCATCGGTGGCACTGGCAGATTTATTCAGTACCACGGCCTCGACTTTTTCTTTTAACTCTTTATCGATATCTTCATAGACGGCCAACTGACCGGCATTGACAATACCCATGCTCATGCCGGCCTTTATGGCGTGATACAAAAATACGGAATGGATGGCTTCACGTACAATGTTATTCCCGCGAAATGAAAATGATACATTAGATACACCGCCAGAAATCATTGCACCGGGTAAACGTTTCTTAATCTCGCGGCTCGCCGAGATAAAATCGACCGCATAATTATTGTGCTCTTCTATCCCCGTGGCGATAGCAAAAATATTGGGGTCGAAGATAATATCGTTGGGGTTAAACCCGACCACTTCAGTCAAAATTTTATACGATCTTTCACAAATTTCTATTTTGCGTTGCTCGGTATCCGCCTGACCCTTTTCATCAAAGGCCATGACAATCACTGCGGCGCCATAGTCCCTAACCTTGTTGGCGTGTTCTATAAATAGTGCTTCACCCTCTTTGAGACTAATCGAGTTGACGATGCCCTTGCCTTGCAGACACTTAAGGCCAGTCTCGATTATGTCCCACTTTGAGGAATCCAGCATAATCGGTACGCGTGAAATATCCGGCTCCGAGGCGATCAACAGCAGAAATTTTTTCATTGCCGCTTCACCATCGAGCATGGCTTCATCCATATTAATGTCGATAATTTGGGCGCCATTCTCAACTTGGTTTCTGGCGACATCCAGCGCCGTCTCGAAATCATCTGACAGGATCAAACGTTTAAAGGCCGCCGAACCGGTCACGTTGGTACGTTCACCGATATTGACAAAAAGACTGTCGCTGTCGATATTCACGGGTTCCAAACCACTCAGTCGGCAGGCATTTTTAATGCTGGGGATACTTCTTGGCGCGATATCGGCCACTGCCGCCGCAATCGCCTCGATATGTTCGGGCGTAGATCCACAACAACCGCCAACGATATTCAAAAATCCACTTTGCGCCCACTCATGGACATGTGCAGCCATTTCCTCCGGGGTCTGTTCATATTCTCCAAACTCGTTGGGTAAACCCGCGTTGGGATGCGCACTGACGTAGACATCCGCGAAGGAGGCCATTTCTTGTACATAGGGACGCAGTTGTTCCGCGCCTTGACCACAATTAAATCCGACGGAAATGGGATTGGCATGTGCCACAGAATTCCAGAAGGCCTCACCGACCTGGGCCGACAAGGTTCTACCGCTCTCGTCTGAGAAAGTCACCGATATCATTATTGGCAATTCCTTCCCGATCGAACGAAAATACTGCCGGACAGCAAAAATAGCCGCCTTCGCGTTTAAGGTATCGAAAATGGTCTCGATGAGAATGAAATCACTACCACCGTCGACTAGACCGCGAGTGGCCTCAGTATAAGCAACCACTAATTCATCGAAATAGACGTTACGGAATCCGGGGTCATTCACGTCTGGCGACATAGACGCCGTTCTATTGGTTGGCCCAAGCACGCCGGCGACGAATTTCTGTCGATCGACTTCCTTAGCGACCTCATCGGCCATTTCTCGCGCCAGCCTGGCCGCAGCCACATTCAATTCATAACACAAATCCTGCATCTGATAATCCGCCATCGAGATGCTATTGGCGTTGAAAGTATTCGTTTCAATAATATCCGCACCGGCCAATAGATATTTTCGATGGATCGTTTTAATGCTCTCCGGCTGGGTCAAAGTCAATAAGTCATTGTTACCTTTGACATCACAAATATGATCGGCAAAACGTTCGCCACGATAGTCTTCCTCCTGGTAGTCATAGGCCTGTATCATGGTACCCATAGCACCGTCTAACAACATTATGCGTTGCCGCAAGCAAGTTTCGAAAGCGTTCATAGATCTCTACTATATTTTTTGGTTGGATTCGGATAGATTTCTTTGGAAATCTTTTTGACTTTTTTATGAAAACATAAAGAAAAGCGCGCTATTTTAGCACGAAAGCAGAATAATAATGGAAAAGGCTTAACCCATTGTATACATTACAATTATACTATGGGTATCGATAGAATCAACACTGCTCCCACGGCAGCTCTCTAAAGCGCCAACCATTGATAGCACTGCGATGGTGATGCTCGTCCAATTCGCCTTCAAATCCCTCTTCGACATTGTAAATATCCGTCATACCGGCTGCGACCAAGGCTTCCCCCGCCTCCAGCGATCGTTTTCCACTTCGGCAAATTAAAATCACCGGTGCGCCGCTGTGGCTTTCATTGTGACTGATCCCCCCCAACATGACTTGCCTGACTTGGGGAATAAATTGTGGATTGATGTCCCAATCGGGTTCGTCTATCCAGGCCACGTGTATCGCGCCCTTGGCATGTCCAACAAAGAGGAATTCCATTCCGGAACGCACATCAATCAGCACCGCACGAGGTTCTTTCTGTAACAAATCATAGGCCTGCTGAGGGCTTAAACCTTTAACTTCAATTTCTGACATAATTCCCCATTCCTTATACTGTAGATTTAGTAAAAATCGTGCATACAACTTGAGCGGCGGCACAGCAGCGAACTGTCGTGCCTCTTATTTCTACTAATTTTCGGCAAATTTTTTCTTAACAAACAAATTTCTTAACAAACATAGATTAGACACGTTACACTAGCCGCGATGCATGTGGTCAACTCAAGGCTCATTACTAATAGCTATTAGCTATATGACAAGACAATATTAACTATTTTAAGTTAAAGTATCAGTACATTAAAGAGTGGATTCAATCCCTTTCAATACTATACCCATGTAACCTTATGAACTCCAGTCTAGCAGCCCGTACAATCGGGCGACATCATCCGTGCAAACCCAACAAGGCTTTATTGCGCTGTGTAGGTCGGGCAATCTCAGATTTTGATATGATCAAGGCCGAGGACCGTGTACTCGTGGCGGTATCTGGCGGCAAAGATTCCTTGAGTTTAGTCCATTTGCTCAATCATATGCGACGCCACGCCCCCATTAACTTTGAACTTGCCGCCATGACCGTAGATCCGCAGGTAGAAGGTTTTGATCCTGCGTCTCTGCAAGACTATTTTTCCAGCCTTGGTATTACCTACTTTTATCGAACCCAGGCCATTATGGAACAAGCCAAACAACATATGGCTAAGGATTCATTTTGCTCTTTTTGCTCACGCATGAAACGTGGACTGATGTACGCCACCGCCCGCAGTGAAGGCTATAATGTACTAGCCTTGGGCCAACACCTGGATGATCTTGCCGAGAGTTTTCTCATGTCCGCTTTTAACGGTGGGCAATTGCGCACCATGAAGGCAAAATATAGAAATGATGCGAATGATATTGATATCATACGACCCCTCGTCTACGCCAGAGAACGACAAACCGCCGATTATGCAAAAAA
>JBGMRO010000222.1:0-6599 GCA_048061555.1 Thiohalomonadales bacterium
GTAATTCGTAATTCGTAATTCGTAATTCGTAATTCGTAATTCGTAATTCGTAATCAAAAAATTATCGCAAATTTTCTAGTATTAGCAAGTTTTTCTTTAGCCTTTAACCTTTAACCTTTAACCTTTAACCTTTAACCTTTCACTATTCACGGTTTTTTATCTGGCTCCAGATCCGTGACTTTCTCTAGGGTATCTAAAAAACGTTCGTCTTCGTGTTTCTTTTTTTCGCGCTCTTGCTCTATTATTTTTAATTGTGCCTTCATCTTTATTTCACGTTCGGCACGACATTGCTTAATAAATTTGCGACGTTTCGTCTTATTATCTAGTTTGTTAATTCTGCGTGCTTTCTTTGAACAACTAAGCTCGGGCATGAGGGGCGTCATCTCACGACCTTGTTTATTATTCATTTGCACATCGGTATCAGCATGGGTGAGTGGTAACAACGGGACCATTAGCAGAAAAAGGATCACAAGAAGTTGACGAGTATAGCACCGCACAGAATAAAAAGCGGAGAGTGAAAAATTCATAATAGACATCCGTAAAAAAAAATGTGAGCAATACAATACTATAAATATTAACCAATAGAGCGAATCCGTTCAATTAACCGGCACAAGCATTGTTGGGTAAAATTCACATAACCAAGTTAATTAGTGCCCATCCAAAAACGGTCTATTTCTCCAATATCGGCGTTTGTAGATGGGCACTAATCACTCTCTGATAGCGTCTATCGCTTCAGAGAGATATTCTACCGGCGTAATTTTCATACCCGCAATAGCCTGTTTGGGTGCATTGGCCTTCGGCACTATAGCATAGCGAAAACCATGCTTGACCGCTTCTCGCAATCTTTCCTGGCCGTTGGCGACTGGGCGAATTTCTCCCGACAGACCTATTTCACCAAACACTACCAGCTCCATCGGTAAGGCTTGGTTTCTAAAACTGGAAAGTAGCGCCAAAACAACCGCAAGGTCAGTGCTCGTCTCGCTGACTTTTACACCGCCGACGACATTGAGATAAACATCTTGGTCGGATAATTGAATGCCACCATGGCGATGCAATACCGCCAACAACATGGCCAGACGCAAGGCATCTACGCCTACCGCGAGTCGTCGTGGATTTGCCAAGCCGGAATCATCGACCAGGGCTTGTAGCTCTATCAGCATCGGTCGAGTACCCTCCCATACAACCATAACGATACTGCCCGGTTTAGGTGTATCTGTCCGCGTCAAGAAAATTGCGCTGGGGTTTTTAATCTCCTTTAGACCCAGCTCCGTCATAGCGAATACGCCTAATTCGTTGACCGCACCAAAGCGATTTTTGGTACTTCGCAACGTTCGATAGCGGCTGTCCTCGCTAGATTCCAACATCAATGAGCAATCTATGATATGTTCTAATACCTTCGGGCCCGCTAATGAGCCATCCTTGGTGACGTGACCGACAAGAAACAACACTGTACCGGTTTGCTTCGCATACCGAGTCAGACGGGCGGCACATTCACGTACCTGCGCAACACCGCCCGCAGTTGACTGAAGCTCGCTCTGATACATGACCTGTATGGAGTCAATAACAATCAATTTCGGCTTCAGGGCCTCAGCGGTGCGACACACGGCATCGACATCGATTTCTGCCAGCATATTGAATTTGATATTGATGAGATTCAAGCGATTTGCTCGCAAAGCAACTTGCTGTAGAGATTCTTCGCCGCTGACGTATAGCACATCGGTAGTCGAAGACATCGCACTGAGTACTTGTAATAGCAGCGTACTTTTTCCCGCACCGGGTTGCCCACCGATCAGTACCGCTGAGCCCGGTACCAAACCGCCACCCAGTACTCGATCTAACTCATTCAGGCCTGTGGAAATGCGCGGTAGATCATTCAGTGAAACATCTGCGAGCTGCATTGCTTGCGCGGATTCACCCGCATAACCCTGAAGCGATGGCCGACGGATCGCGGTAGACGTGCCCAATTTAAATTCTGCCAAACTATTCCATTCACCACAATGGTCACATTGGCCCTGCCATTTAGTGTGTTCGCCGCCACATTCTTTGCACACATAGGCTATTTTTTGCTTTGCCATTACTAATGACTACCTAAATACGATCAACATAAGAAAACTCAACCCGCTGAGTAACACCGCAGAATAATTCATAGGCAATTGTATCGGCATACCCGGCGATCAGGTCCGCAGCTAAACCCTGCCCCCATAATACCACTTTATCGCCAACTTTTGCGCTGGCCAGCGAGCGCAAATCGATACAAATCATGTCCATCGACACACGTCCAACGAGAGGTGCCAACACGCCATTAATCAACACGGGGGTACCGGCCTTGGCATGGCGGGGATACCCATCGCCATAACCGATGGCTACAACGCCTACTTGCATCTTTTCAGGGCAAATCCATTCGCCGCCGTAACCAACATGGTCGCCTTTTCTAAGCGCCTTAATCGCGATGAGCTCTGAGGACAGCGTCATTACCGGTTGCAATCCCAATTCTGCCGCGGTCTTTTCCTGTATCGGTGAAGCCCCATATAACATAATACCCGGTCTGACAATATCGGCATGGGTCTCTGGCCAAGCCAATATTCCCGCAGAGTTCGCCACAGAGACCGCTAAACCCGGCAGGATCACTTTTTGTAGTCTTTTTAATTGTGTCGCGCTGCGTTTACTACCGAGTTGGTCTGCCTTGGCGAGATGGGTCATTAGAATGAACGTGGTCGAGGGTAATTTGGCGGCCAACATTGCATAGACCGAACTTAGTTGGTCGGGGGAAAACCCTAAGCGATGCATGCCGGTATCGACCTTTAACCACAGTTTCATGCCGCGCATTGCCGCGATATTTTTGTCGGCGATAATCAAATCTATTTGCGCCTGGCTGTGAACCACTAGTTCCAACCCAAGCGCACAAGCGCGACGTAAATCGACTTCGTGAAACACACCCGCCAAGACCAATATCGCTTGTCGTATATTATTTTGGCGTAATAATATGGCCTCCTCGATGCGTGCCACGGCTAGGCCGTCCGCTATTGAGAGCGCCTGAGCGATTTTGAGCAAACCATGACCATAGGCCGCAGACTTGACTACCGCGTATAATCTAGCATCGGCAGCAGTATTTTTTGCGATAGAATAATTGTGTAGCAATGCATCGAAATCAATAATCGCCTTGACGCAGCTCATATGCATAGGTCCTTATATTTGCGCCTATCTTTGCGACGCGTACCCCTACTACCGTATTTCTCTAATAATCGTAGGGTGGATAAGCATAGCGCATCCACCGTGCCTAAGGCTCGAATTAATTTAATAGTAAAAGGGTAGCCTATTAGGAGACGACGCATAAATGAGTACCATTCGCGCAGAACAAGCATGGCACTAACTTTTGTAAATTACATAATCCAAGTAAAGAGCAATACCAGAAAATTAAAACCCTTGCTGGTCATAACTGGCGTGAACCTGATTTTCGAAGCGCGTAAACTGCCCCAAAAAAGTCAAGCGCACGGTGCCAATAGGCCCGTTACGCTGCTTACCGATAATAATTTCGGCGGTGCCTTTTTCGGGGCTATCTTCATTGTAGACTTCATCGCGATAGATAAACGAAATGAGATCGGCGTCCTGTTCTATCGCACCAGATTCTCGTAGGTCCGACATCACCGGGCGTTTATTGGGTCGCTGTTCTAAGCTTCGGTTTAACTGTGATAGCGCCACCACGGGAACCTTAAGTTCCTTTGCCAAACTCTTCAGGGAACGAGAAATCTCGGAAATCTCGGCGGTACGATTGTCTTGTCTGCCGGTGGTCTGCATAAGTTGTAGATAATCGATAACGATCAGTCCCAAACCATGCTCCCGTTTTAGTCTGCGTGCCCGCGAGCGTAGTTCATTAGGTGTTAATGCGGGCGAATCATCAATGAACATTTTAGCCTCGGCCAAAAGACCCACGGCAGAAGTCAATCGAGGCCAATCGTCATCATCCAGGCGTCCCGTTCGTATGCGATGCTGGTCAATACGTCCTAGAGACGACAACATGCGCATTGATAGCTGCTCACCCGGCATCTCCATACTAAATATCGCTACAGGAATCTGTAATTTTATGGCTGCATTTTCTGCAATATTCATCGCAAAAGAGGTTTTTCCCATAGACGGGCGCCCTGCGACGATAATTAAATCTCCGGCCTGTAGACCAGAGGTCATAGCATCAAATTCAGTGTAACCCGTCGCCACCCCGGTAATCGGATCGTCTTGTTGAAACAGTGCGTCGATTCGATCGACGGTAGCCACCAAAAGGTCTTTGATGGGAACAAAATCTTGGCGACCCTTGGCGCCCTGCTCGGCAATATCGAAAATTTGTTTTTCGGCATGATCCAGAATAACGGCACTTCGTTGCCCTTCGGTATTGAAGCAGGACTCACAAATATTGGTACTCGTTGCGATAAGCTGTCTTAATATGGCCCTTTCACGAACGATATCAGCATAGCTCGCAATATTGGCTGCACTCGGTGTATTTTTTGCCAACGCCCCCAAATAGGCAAGCCCACCTGCAGAATCAAGCTGGTTATGTTGGGCCAACCAATCTGATACGGTAATAACATCGTAAGGTTGGCTATCACCCGCCAGTGCGAGCACTGCGCGAAATATTAGCCGGTGATCCTTACGATAAAAGTCGGTCTCCGACACAACCTCGACCACTTTATCAATGGCGTTAGTATCTAGCATCAAACCGCCCAGCACCGATTGCTCGGCCTCGATAGAATGCGGAGAAACTTTTAAGGCATCAACGGCGTAATTTGCAGATAGGCTACTGTTGATGTTACCGGTATCATTATTCGGTTCTGATAAAAAAATGGGTTCTTGCATTGTTTTTTTTATTGTAGAGTACTGGCGAAAGACGTCACAAAAATATCTTTTAAGAATAACAGAGTTTTGAAAAAATGGGAGGTGAATTTAGGGTAAATTATTACGCTTTGCAGGGGTAAGCATGCTGTCATACGACGATTTTTTCTGTCGTACCGGGAAAATTATTTTCCCTAACAGAGGCTTAGATAAATGATGAACGTTTGAGTGACACGGTAGCAATAAATTAAATAGCGCCAATTAAAATTTTATACAAAATTAACCACAAATTATCCACAGGCTGATCACAGCTTTATCCCAGTCGATGAAGGGTTTTTTCATAACACCGAACCCAAACTCGGTCCGAATTCCATCGCCTATCGGACCAAAATTTAAGCAGGTGTTATAAAAAAGCGCAGGCAATTATTTATTCGGCGACGATGGAAATATTCAGGTTTGCAACAATATCGCCATGCAGCTCGATACCGATGTCATATTGCCCCACCTCCCGTAGCACACCGAGAGGCAGCCTGACTTCCTGTTTTTGAATACTTATGCCGGCACGACTAGCGGCTTCAGCGATATCGATGGTACCGACCGACCCAAATAGCTTTCCTTCTTCACCAGCCTTATGGGGGATCGTAATGGCCAATGCCTCAATCTCTAACTTACGCTTCTCTGCAACAGCGCGTTTCTCTGCGGCCGCTTTTTCTAAATCTGCGCGTTTTTCTTCGAATTTTTTTACGTTATCGCCTGTCGCGGGTACCGCGATACCCTTCGGTATCAGAAAATTCCTGCCATATCCCGATTTGACGCTCACTGTTTCACCAAGCTCGCCCAATTTATGGACTTTTTCCAAGAGAATTACATTCATTTCTCAATTCCTATTTTCGAAAATAAGTTATTTAATAAGTAGAACCCATCTATAAACGATCTATTTCTGCAATATCTGCGTTTATGGACGAGCGCTAATGTAGTCAAATTACAATAAGCGGTATTTTACTAGCTCAAATGTAGCCATCACGTGTCCGTGGGTTTCCCGCCAAAGCGACGTCTGATATCCACCCATCTATCGAGATAACCCAACATGACTACGGCCGGTAACATAAAAAATATGACAATATAAATCATCACCAACCAGGCCGCTTGTAGCTTTTTTAAAGCAACCAAGGCATGTATAACAGACAGACCCTGTAGCAAATAAAGTGGGGCAATAATGATCAAAACATTTTGTACCAAACGAGTCAATTCAGGATGTAGGTCTAATATTGATACCAATGCCAAGACCACAGCTGCAATAGCGATCGACTTGCCTGTCCGCAATTCGTGAAACTCGGTGCGAAATCCGCCCGGATTAAAGAGCATGGACTGCCACCAACGCGCAATAAACAAACAGATTACGATGTAGGTCAACACACCTGCGCCGAACCATCCAATATAGTTCGCAATATGATCAACTTGCAGTTGATGTTGCGCCAGCTCATCGGGGTACTGGGCCATACTATCTAACAAAGGTTGTGCAACTAAGCTGACCTTGTCATGCCACCACAACGATGCGTCCGCAAAGACTAGATAGGTACCCACGATCATCAGCACACTCAAACCACAGGCCAATAATAAGCTATAAGACAAAGAGCGTGACTGCCGCAACGCTAGCGCCGCCACTAATAACATAGCGCTTATGCCATTGGATGAAACCAACAATGGCACAATTGCCCCTGCCTCGGCATAGATAACCGCAAATACCAATACCAAGAGACTTGAGACTAGCAGCATTA
>JBGMRO010000223.1:0-6565 GCA_048061555.1 Thiohalomonadales bacterium
AATGCACCCTACCGCAGAAAAGAACCTGAATCTGCATTTCAGGCATAAAGTAGAAAAAATAATCGTTGAAAATGATGAAGTTAAAGGTGTATCTGGTATAAATGAAGGTGACAATTCTCCTTTTGAGGTTGAGGCCGACTCCACCATTATTGCCACGGGTGGTATTGGCGGTAATATTGAGCTATTTACTAATTTTATTATTAATCGAGTGGCACTTAGGTACACAAATTATACCTACATAGATATATTCTAAGAGCGCTAGTTAACGCGGACACAGATCAAATTAATCGCAAAAATTCAAGTATCAGTATACGAATATGCTAATACGGACTGAAATAAGCTTGAATTATGCTTCATAATTACGATATGTTAGATCTAATCTTATCAATAAACGGCTTAATCAATACGAGAGGTATGGGTATGACTGAACTCTACAAAGCACTGCCGCACTATACAATTTCGTCGCATGCGAAAGTTAACCGACGTAACCAAAGTCGCCACGTAGACGTAGCCCTGTCTGACCCAGCCGCCTATGTCATGACAGACTTCAAGGACGCCGCTCCTTTTTGTATACAGCCCGCCGAGACGATTGATGCGGCAAATGCAAAAATGATTGCCTGTGGGGTGCGTTTATTGTTCGTTACCGGTAGTAACGGTGATCTGCTAGGGTTGGTCACGTCAACCGACATACTCGGTGAAAAACCTGTGCAATTTATTACAAAAAACGGCGGGAAAAGAGACGATATTTTGGTCCAGGATATTATGTCGATGAAAGAAAAATTGGACGTACTTTATCTAGACAGTGTGGAAACGTCTAAAGTGGGAAATATCGTGCAAACGATGAAGGAAATTAAACGACAACATATGTTAGTGGTCGAGCGCGTAGACGACGGCGGGCAAGAGACGCTTTGCGGTATGTTTTCTACGACGCAAATCGGTCGTCAGCTGAATATTAATATTGAACACTCAGGTCTCGCCGGATCTTTCGCGGCCATCGAAAAAACGTTGTTGACTGCGTAATACGATTCATAAACCTCTATACCATAGCCGCCCAATATTTTCCGATACCACATTATACTATGGAAACGAAGGGCGGCGCGACTGAGAACGAATTGCGTTAGTGACGACTGATTATAATACCCTACCACCCTGAATACATAATAAGACTCCTGTGACAAGCCCGCTCCAACATCTCCTCTCGCCTATTGTTCTTATGGTAACAATTTTATTTTTTTACCCCGCTTTCGCCGCAGCACCAAAGCAATGGCAGCAATGTATCTCAATCAAAGACGATAGCCTGCGTCTCGCCTGTTATGACAAAACTGCAAAAATTAGTCACCAAGTAGATCAAAAAAATCACTACACGCCGCCAGACAAATTTTTAAACGCTGAGCTTAGAGTCGATAAGCATGTATCTGAATATCGATTACGGGTATCAGATTTTTTGGCGCTAATTAAAGCGGCGGTGATGGACAACCAGAAAAAAATTGAAATACTGGGCTGGGAGAAAAAGCATCATTACGAACTACACATTCGCATGCGTCAACCGGTGTCACTACAATTTGAGCATATTGATGCCAAGACTGAAAACTTTTGTGTGCTCAAACCGGTATTGGTTGATGGAGAAATAATTGACCCAGCCATTTTTATTTTAAATATTGCCTCCATGTCGCCAGATGACGAGCAATGAGAAATACCGACCTAAGTTAATATCAAGCTTTACATTTGTGGGCTACATAACATAACGTATCCAACCAATTACCGGGTTACAACATATCAGTGCGCAGTTGATAGGCACAAAACCACGAGTGTGTTAGGATAAAATTAGAGGGTAATTTTTGGTCACGCTGCTCTAGGTGATGCTGTATTTGGCGGTACTTTATACTAATGACGCTTTACTTGGAGACACTTTACTTGGAGACACTTTACTTGGAGACAAAGAATGGCAAATATTGAATCACTCGAATTCAGTATTACTCGAAAATCATTCCCCGGCGGCCACATATGTAGTGTCGACTATAGCTATTATATACATATTGATCTAGAGCAATACGAAAGTAATGAAATATTCAGGATCGACGTTGAACTACATGGTGACGATCTAATGAAAGATAAACTCATTGGTGACCCACCCTACGATACCCACACCATCGATGCGCACGGGAAAATGCCTCAATCGCGCAGCTTCGCCATTGACTGCGACCTGTTGGACGAATCCTGGGGTGAGGACAGAATCTTTCTACGTATTTTCGTCAATTCCAATCGCGGTGAACGTTTGACCGAAAAGACTGCCAGCATTAAAGACTGGTTCTAAACGGTCGGTTCTAGGCCCTGTTCACAACGTGTTACTCACAGGTTCCTTCATTTAGTTACTCTGCGTTATATCTAGTTACTAGATAAACAAGCGCTTACTCATATCAACTAATCGCCGCGAATATATTCACCTCTAATATCATCATACTAAATAGCTACAATAGCTGATAAACCAATCAAACCAGAGCAATTATTGCACAAATATTGTCCGTTTACTGTTGCCTGAATACTCCCATAATTATAAAATAGGCGACAAAATTGGATACATAGATTCCAGCTTGTAATATTAAATTAATCTCAGTATATGACAATGACAGCTTGTAAATGCAGTTGTAGAGGCGTAAATAATGCATGTAGACATTCGTATCACTAGAACCTTTCTAAGGATTTTTCCTCGGCCCGCAAGGATTTTAGTAGGCCTGCTCCTGGCCAATACTATTCTGGTCACTAACAGTAATGCCGACCTTATCCTCACTGCACCACCCCGTGAATCTTCGGAGTTAGGCAAGGCTATGTACGAGCCCATTGCAGAGGGTTTGTCCACCTTGATGGGCGAGCTCGTTGTCTATCAACGCCCTAAGGGTTGGTTTGACTACTCCAAGAATATGCGCAATAACAAGTATGACATTGTGTTCGACGGACCGCACTTCACCGCATGGCGCTTAAAGCATCTTGACCATACACCGGTGGCCTCCTTACCTGGCAAACTAAAGTTCTTCGTGGTGGCTAATGAATCTGATGACGAATTGAAAAAACTTCATGACCTAGTCGGGCAAAAGATATGTGGTATTTTATCCCCCAATCTCGGTACTGATTTAGTCCTTTCCCAATATGATAATCCTGCCATTCAACCGATTATATACTCCGTTAAGGGCGATATGCTGGCAGTATTCAATCGCTTCAAAGAAGGTAAATGCCGTGCAGCCATTCTGCGCGATATCGCCTATGATAAACTGGCCGCTGCGCAAAAACAGTCCCTAAAAATAATTTACAAAACAAACCCGATGCCTAACCAGACTATCACGATAGCCCCAAAGCTAAAGAAACATCGTAGAGAAATTGAATCGTTCATGACCTCTCCGAGTGGCGCCAGTGCGTCGGAGAAGTTATTGGCACGCTATAGTAATAAGGCACGTTACTTTGTACCTACCGTGGTAAAGAATTATCGTGGCGTCGAGGAATTGATCGAGGGCGTGGTATTTGGCTGGTAGAGGGCCCATCACACTACCCAATTAACAACGTTTTTATAGCAGGCGTCGCGAAACGGGCATCATAAAGGTGCCCGTTTCGCCCCCATCCTTACCACAGCAACTTTTTCTAGTGCAGTGTCCCCGCAATAAATAGCAAGGCACCGCCACTATTGGCTTTTGTTGATCACTATTCGAATATCACGAATTGAGTTAGAATAAACCTCTATAGTTTTCCCACCCATTCACTGCATTTAGGCGCACCTATCAGTTACCTATCCGATGATAAAACCTACTCGATGATAGAAATAAAGCAACTTAGTTTTGAATATCCGGGAAAACTGGCATTAAACAATGTATCTTTGACGATTCCTCAAGGTAACATCACCGCCTTAGTTGGCCCCAATGGCGCGGGTAAAACCACCCTTATGCGCTGTATTGCGGCACTCGATGCGCCACTCTCGGGAAGTGTGCATATCTGTGGTGTAGATGTCTCAAATAATCCACGTCGCGTACATCTCTTAATAGGTTATTTATCTGATTTTTACGGGTTGTATGCCGATTTGACGGTAAAGCAGTCACTACAATACGCAGCTATGGCGCATTCCATCCCGGCAGCCCAGCTTGAGCAAGCCGTAAATTACGCCGCACAACGATTGCAAATCGTAGATAGATTATCTGACAAGGTTGCTACCCTTTCACGCGGACTAAGTCAACGCCTGGCGATTGCACAAGCTATCGTGCACGAACCCAAGTTACTCATTTTAGACGAACCTGCTGCGGGTTTAGACCCTGAAGCTAGGCACGCACTGTCCGAACTTTTTATCACACTCAAACAGCAAGGCATGACCTTGTTGGTATCATCTCATATATTGGCAGAGTTAGAAGAATATTCGACCAGCATGATCATATTGAGAGATGGTGAAGTCATAGAGAATCACAAACTTTCACCCAGCAGCACTGATTTGATCAATCTTTGTATTGCCACACTTGAAGCGTCCTCGGAACTAGCCCCGATTTTAAATAAACAAGAAAGCTTAGAGATTCTGGAACTAAAGGAAAATCGCTGCATTATTCGCATTGAAAACAACAAGGTCAAAATGCAGCAACTTCTAAAATTGCTCCTGCAAAATAAAGTGACGATCTATGAATTCGGCCCCGAAAAAGTCAATCTGCAAGATGCCTACCTTGAAACCGTGACACAGCAAAAAAAGGTAAATGGCAATGTTCGCTAATCCTGAGTTTCAACGCAATGTGTGGTTAGAGCTGAGTCAACATCGCTTACTCGGTATGCCAGCCGTATTAGGTGCAATATTTTTCCTCGTTTACTTGATCGCTGAGCCTACATTTTCTGGCCCGATCAATTCGACCGCAATGCTGTTGTATTTCGCCCTGACGCTGCTGTGGGGCACGCGACTTGCTGGCGACGCACTGGTTAACGAAATCCGCGACCGCACTTGGGATCAACAGCGAATGACATCCATCACACCCTGGGCAATGGCGTGGGGCAAGTTGTTGGGCAGCACGGTATATACTTGGTACGGTGCAATCATTTGTCTTGCGGTCTATGGTACTACCGCGATACTACTACAATACAACGACGTCACAAAAAACCTACTCACCATGCTCGCTATCGGCGTATTGGCACATAGTGTCGCACTATTAGCCAGTCTGCAATCTATTAATAAAAATCGCGAATATAATCGCAGCGCCACAAACTCCTATATGATACTCGGAATACTTACCGCGGCACCTTTCTATAGTCTCGCTTTGCAAGGTCAAGGTCTACTCTCCTGGTATGGTGAACGCTATCAAAGCAAAGACTTTTATCTCATTAGTCTGCTTTTAATCTGTGCCTGGGTAATCATTGCAATCTATAGAAAAATGCGCGAAGAACTACAGTTTCGTAGTTACCCATTTGTATGGCTGGCTTTTTTGGCTTTTTTTACCCTCGCTATCGCTGGCATTGTAGATAATGCCATGATTGATAATAGTCAAATTTATACTTTACGGCTGTTTATCGCTTTTGGTACTTTATTGACTTTAACTTATGTAATGGTCTTAACCGAAAATAAGGACCCACTCATCATTCGACGGTTGTTTGTGGCCTTGAGTGACAGAAAATGGCGCAGTTTTTTTGAACTAACACCACTTTGGCTGGTGACATTGCTGACGACCTATATCTTGGCACCGTTCCTAATTTTGGCCGGCTATAGTCAGTTCGACACACTCAACATTAGCAGAGATTGGACCTTAGAATTCAAAGCCGCCTTGATAGCCGCTACCGTATTCCTTAGCCGCGATGTACTCATCATATTATTTTTTAATTTCGCCAAAGAGAGAAAACGCGCCGATCTAACCGCGCTGATGTACCTCGCGCTATTGTATTGGTTGTTACCCAGCATCGTAGGCGCTATGGGCCTAATCGAACTGTTGCCAATATTTTTTCCGATAGGATCGAGCAACTCTACACTATCGATAATATCGGGGTTGTTGCAAACCGCCTTAATGTTTATCTTGATCGTGAGGCGGTACCGGAAATTGTAATAATAGGTTAAAGGTTCGAGGTTCGAGGTTCGAGGTTCGAGGTAAAAGGTAAAAGGTTAAAGGTTAAAGAATAAAGAATAAAGGACAAGATACTTCTAAGATTTATTTTTTTATTGTGTGGTGATACTCGATTGCGCCCTTGGCGTTTATGAAATCTGCGTTTAGTTCGCGGCCCTTGATAACAACATACAAGAATCCTGTGGTGCTCATTTGGAACAGGCTCGGGTTGTTACCGGGTAATGTGGTGGTTTTTGCGCCCGCACCAGAGACTACGAGTTGTGTGCCTGCACAGGTCGATTGTAACCACTGTCGGCTGTGGTCGTGCCCAGAAAAATAGACATCGACCTTGCCACACCAGACGGTATCGGCGAATTTTTTAATATGGGTTCCGCTAATAATGTCTATAGCGCTTATACCGTCATATTTACCGGCGTTGCCATGCGGACCATTTGACTGGTAAGGATGATGTCCGTAGACAATTTTCCAGGTCGCATTGGAATCGTTAATCCACGCACTGA
>JBGMRO010000224.1:0-6510 GCA_048061555.1 Thiohalomonadales bacterium
ATTGCCGCACATCAAGAAAAGTCTCCCATCGACAAATTCATCGATGAGTGATTTCTTGCGCAATCGATAATTCTAAAGTGGACCGCAAACGAAGACAAATTGTTGACCACTACATCTGTAATGAATTTTGATGTTAGTTCAGCAGTAAGAGTCTATATTTTGTACGATGATCGCGCGACATCCATTCCTGGCTGGTTGACAAGTTATACATTGCAAGCCTTTAGTGTCACAGCGAATTTTCAAACCTTTAATGTCTACGCTAAAACTTTTCCAGCTGGAACCATTACGTTAGGTGGTAACGCCGCGCCGACGGCGACGGGTGCTGCGACCAATTATTCAGTTGTCGTGGGCTTTCCGCCGTAATTAAGAGTATATGGACAATAATGTTAACAGACGTGTATTGCCGAGGAATTGAATACGTAAACTTATAAAGTGACCGGAATATCTAATGGATAATTCGAAACTACAGATAAAACAATTTTTACAAAAATCTGGCTACATCTTTATGGTGTTCATGATCGTCTTCAGTACTGCGCAGGCAGAGTCACTGACCTACTACCATAACGATTTACTAGGTTCCCCTATAGCGACTAGTGACGAAGCGGGTAATATTAAATGGGAGGAACAATACAAACCCTATGGTGAACGCATAATAAAAAACCCCGCTAGCAGTACAAACGAAATATGGTACACCGGTAAGCAACACGACGAAGATACCGGTTTGACCTACATGAATAGCCGCTACTCCGACCCGATATTCGGTCGTTTTATGGCCATAGACCCCGTGCCGTTCAGCGACAAAAATCCGGCTTCCTTTAATCGATACGTCTATGCGAACAACAATCCCTATCTTTATAACGATCCGGGCGGGGAATTAGTTAGCAACATTATTGGTGGTTTGTGGGCAGGATTACAAAATGTCGCTATTCAAAATCTGGAGATAGCCGTTGGTAGTCGTGATTCGTTTAGTGTGTCGGAATTTGCTACAGAGTCCGCGTTAGGTGTGGTGACGAGTGGTATTTCTACGGCAAAAAATATTGGTAAACTCGGTAATTTACTCAGCAAGTCCAGAAAATTAGAGGTCTGCTGTTTTGTTGCAGGAACTAAAGTCCTTACCGAGTCGGGTTATAAGGATATAGAAACGGTCGCACTAGGCGAATTGGTCGCAGCAAAAAATATCGAGATTGGAAACCGGTAGAAGAAATATTTATAAAGTATAGAGATATTGTAGAGCTAACCCTAATATCACCCAATGGCCAGTTGACAACGATCGGCACCACCGACGATCATTCGTTTTACGTTATAGGTGAGGGTTGGGTCGATTCTGTTGATTTAGAGGCGGGAGAATTCATAGAGACCTATAGTGAGAGTTATGTCACTGTAAATGACGTAATTGCTACAAACCGCATAGAAACCACCTATAATTTTACGATTGCCGATTGTCATACTTTTTTTGTGACAGAGTATGATTTGTTGGTGCATAATTGTGGGGATAAAGCGAGGGGTAGGATAATACTAAGAACTCTAAGGGCGGGCCACCACGAGAAGTTAAGTCTGGAAAATTTTTGGCTGACTCAGATGCGGAAGGCCCGTTTTCAACTTTAGGTACTCGAAAAGAAAAAAGGGGGGGCTATACTCAGGGAGCCACATTTGACCATGAAGGTAAATTCATAGGTAGAACAGATGTTACAAATCATGGCAGGGTGATCATGAAAATCCACATTGGCATGAAGCGCTAGGACCGAATCGAGTTAAAAAAGGAGGGCGCACTAAGGCTGATGCAGATAAAATTGCTAAGGATTTTTTTCAAAGTTTTAGAAGGCGTTGAATTTAGGTTAACTTAGCTAAGTTTTCCAATTTGCTACAAATATAGATAGAAAAATAATGAAATGTTTTGATAGTCAGGTAGCACAATGGTACGAAGTTGTTGTACATGACCATAGTTTTCTAGGTGGAAAATTTGTAGCCAAATTTATTATTGAGGTTTCCAGTTTTATTGGCGCTAATAAATTAGTTTTTGAGGATCTTTCGGGAGCAAATATTCTTGAAATGATGGAGTTAGGTGAAAGTAGGCCACATAATATAAAAGATATAATTGGCGTTATTGATGGTGTAGTTCAGTTTGACTGGTGTAATTTTTACTTGTTTTCAAATAATTTAATTGTACCAACGCAAGAGCAACAGTACCCGGAGATAATCGTTAATACAATAGCCACAATTCGCGCGATTGATGATGCGGAGTTATATTTGTATACAAAAAATAGGCGGTTAGTTAATCATATAGTAAATTGTTATAAAAACAATAGTGTTATTAAAAATGTGTTAGATGCATTTGTTTATCCTGAGTAAGAGCTTTAGTGTTTCGAAAGATTGGGAGCGAAAACAGGTCAAAAGTGGCCTAAAAATTCTAAGACTAGCCGCAATTAAGATGTATCGCATGAGACACCGTTAAACGATGGTGGTCCTGATCATGTGTCGAATGTAAAACATAGAACTGCTGATAATCACGTCCTAAGACATAAATCCGCAGGAGATTTTTCCCGATGGGGTAGACGTAGGAACGGACGCTAATGGTCGATATTAATTTCGAAAAGGTGGTCGATGTAGAGACTTACGAACATACATTATCAGAGGATGTCGCTGATTTTCAGAACATGCTTATAGAAGCTAAGGATGAAATCAGCTTCTATAACTGGTGCCTCAATATAGTTGAGTCCTATGTGGGCATATTTTATGCTAACATTGTCGGCGTATTCTTATTTCGAATAAATCCATCTGTGGATGATGTTGATGAGTGGGTTTGGGTTATAGTTGGAGACCTCCCCCCTATTTACATCACTGCGGAAGAAAGCCCTAATGCAGCCTGTGCTTTGGATTCATATATAGGTGCAATGGAAGAGTGGATTGAGGCTGCTGAAAAAGGAGAGTCGGTGTCTGAACTTATACCGGTTAATGTCCTTGCGAATGAAGAAAATGCAAATAGCTTGAAAATTAGACTGACGATGCTAAGTGAAAGAATACTAAGTCAATATAAAGAAGATCTTAAAGCTTAGCGATGCAGTGATGTTACTAAGGAGACAATAAGGTATTTAAGGACGTTGTCGCCTAAGTGGAAAATTTAGCGTACGCGAATAAGCGGGAATTTTTATAGGCCAAGATTATCGAGGCTTGATACGCCTGGAATTCAAATCTTTACTTACTAGTAAATAACTTGACGATAGTGATGTATGGAAAATTGATGGACTACTACGTCTGACGAGCGTATCGCTGCTAAGAAAGGTTAAAGAATAAGAATATCTACAACTACGAAGATAATTGGTTGTATGACAAAAATATTTTATTAGTAACGGCTAAGGAATAACGGGGCAGGTTGTACGCCGCCATCGGCAGCTTGTTTAGTGGGTTGAAGTCCTGCTAGGCGAAGAAAAAGCAAAATCAGATCATTTCAATATATCGTGAGCTATACAGTTTTTTGAAATGGAAGCATAGGTAAAGCAGATGCTTAGCTAACTATTGCCAGAGTTTTCCTGGGAAACTGTACGGAAATTAGCCGTACGTATTGACGAATACGTAGATTGAGTCTATATTCAGTGTGAAAGTACGGAAAAATTCCGTACAAGTTGTCAAGGAGATAGATATGGCTACCACTCGTCTCGATATGCGACTAGATGAAGAAATTAAGGTCAAGGCAGAAAAGGCCTCGGCGCTGCTGGGTATGAAAAGTCTGACTGAATACGTCGTCAGATTGATGGATAGTGACGCCAGTCAAGTAATAGCAGAACACGAACGTATCACGGTTACAGACGATGTCTTCGATCGTTTTATGATTGCCTGCAATAAAGTACAGCAGCCCAATGCGGCCCTTGTTGAGGCGGCTGCCTTCACTAAGGCCCAAGGTATTAAGTGAAAAGCGATTAAGTGAAATGGACTCAGACGTTTGTAGAGTTAGATAAAACAACGCATGATCGACCGTCATTCGATTGTGCCGATAGTGATCTCAATAGATTTCTGCAATTTCACGCAGCTAAGCATATGGCCGTCGGCGTAAGTAGAACAATGGTATTACCAGGCTCGGTGCCACTTCCCAATGGTAAATACCCTATATGTGCATTTTATGCGATTGTGCCAAGCTCCATTGACCGAGAATCATTGCCCGCAACTTTGGCAAAAAAGCTACCACGTTACCCCGTTCCTGTTTTTTTAGTGGCTCAGTTGGCTGTCCATGTGGAACTTCAAGGTCAAGGCTTAGGAAAAATAACCCTAGTAAACTCATTAGAGTATTTATGGCAGATAAATTCTCATATGCGAGCATTTGCCATTATTGTTGATTGTGTAAACGAATCCGCCGAGCAGTTTTACTTAAAATACGGATTTGAAATTTTAGGTAAATATAAGAACAGAACAAGGATGTATATTCCCATGACAACGGTGGCACAATTATTTGGGTGAATTATAAAACCGCAGAAAAATATATCACTGCTCCACCCAATTAGTCTCAAACGCACGAATGCGTCTAATCATGGTTTCATCCAGACTGTCTAGCATCCTAAAATTGGTTTCAGACAAGGGTAATTGTCCAGCCATGATCTTGGCTAATTCTTGCCCATTAATTGTTGAGACGGAGGGCGTGCTAAGCGTCAACAGTAGCTATTTTACGCTTGAGAGGAAAGGTCTACTATGCACCAAGCCTGCTAATGTCCGTCATACAGCGTGCGGCTGTGTCGGGTCAAGGATTTAAAATTTGGGCAAAAGTACATGCTGTTGACTACCTTGCCATCACGTAAACAGGCATCACAGGTGGGTGTCTGCGGACAAGATTTACAATTTTGGATATGTCGAATAATGTCCTTACGTGGAACCTTTCGCACATACTTCTCGATATCGACGCCCAAAAATGCCAACATCTTTGACAGACGTAGTCTGTAAACACTCTTCCGCAGTAGATTTCGCATATGCAGCAAGCGTTGCTGACGTATTTCATATTTGACCAGTAATAGCGCTGCTAGAAAGAGCGCGAGAAAAATCAATAGTATCGCTGTATAGAGTGTTGTCGTCATTACGAATCTCCTGCATACATACTCATATTGTAGGTCTTGATTATCGTAAAATCCGTCGGCAATAAGCCTATATTGATTTGTGTCAATAAAAGCGTAGAAATGGAAGATGCGTAACCTGTTAGTGCTCACTAATTAGCCGTTTTCTTGAGGTATTTCTCGTATCCCGATTCTTCCTGCTAATTTTTTTCTACACCATAATTGCATTAAGTGGTTGATTCGACGCCTTAATCTTGAAATAATCTAGTTATTGCGAATATAATCGCAAATAAAAGTTGTAAATTAAGTATTATGCGAATAATATCGCAAATATGACCAACTTGAACAAAACCCTAAACCGCGCTGTTATAAAAATATTACACCCCCTAGTGCGGATACTCTTGCGACATAATATTTCTCACAGTGAATTTACTGAATTGGCTAGGCGCGCTTACGTGGATGTCGCTTTTAAACATTTCAGCCTACCTAATCGGAAAAAAACTAACTCCCGTGTCTCGGTCATTACCGGTTTGAGTCGCAAGGAAGTCGTTCGTGTTGCCGAGATAGCCGATGACGAACCCACTGAGACTCGCGGTCCAAAGAATCGTGCTACCCGGGTGGTCAATGGTTGGTTGAAAGATAGAGACTTTCTCGATTCAGACAATAAGCCTCGTCAATTAGATCTCCAGGACGGCCCGTACGGGTTTGATGAACTGGTAAAACGTTATAGTGGTGGAACACCTGCGCGGGCAGTATTGGATGAATTATTACGTGTAGGTACGGTTGAAAGATCGGATAAAAAGAGTATTAAGTTAAAGCATTACGGTTATCTACCCGAAAGCAACGACAATGAAATGATTGACGTTATTTCCACTCATGTATCTGATTTGCTAGATACCTGCAACTTTAATTTAAGTCGAAAAAAATCAGAATTGGCGCGTTTTCAACGTCAGGTGACCTACGTAGATGTTCCCGTCAGTTTGGCCCTGGAATTTCAGGCACATAATCACGAGCGGCTGTTATCTCTGGTGATTGAAATGAACCAGTGGTTAGCGAACAAAAATGATGCCTTAGAGGAAGAGTCAACGGAACCAGTTTGCAGGGTAGGCATGGGAACCTATTTTTTCAAAAATTAAAATTAAACTGAGAATAAAGATTACGAGGCACAACCATGAAATTAATTCTATTTAAAAATATATTTATTTCCATGATCGCGGTTCTCCTAGTAGCCTGTGGCGAGGGTGGTGTAGAGGGCTCAGGAAACAAACCAGCAAGTTCGTTAGATTTAAAATTATTTCAATCATGTTTCGCCCTGTCAGCGACCAATGAATGTAGTAATCGAGATTTCAACGGAGACGGTTATATCAATTATGATGACCTTAGATTACTGAAATCAGCCAATCGTTTTGATCTTAGCAAAGATGGTTATATCGATATCAGTATGAAGTTAGATAATTCAGACCGTAACAAGTTAGAC
>JBGMRO010000225.1:0-6497 GCA_048061555.1 Thiohalomonadales bacterium
GAATTACGAATTACGAATTACGAATTACGAATTACGAATTACGAATTACGAATTGTTATTTCTGCAGCTCTTCGCCCAGACAGGGTCGGATATGCTGTAGCATAGCCTTGAATACGCGTGGGTTAGCAGCGACGATATTACCGGTTTGCATATGTTCACTACCGCCACTGAAATCGCCGATTAGCCCACCTGCCTCCTGTACCAACAATGCACCTGCAGCCATGTCCCAGGGTTGTAGGCCAATCTCCCAAAATCCGTCTAGGCGACCTGCTGCAGTGTAGGCGAGATCTAGGGCCGCCGATCCTGGTCGACGTATGCCTGCGGTCATCGGAAACAGGGCCTTAAACATGGCAAGATAGCGGTCGAGGTGCTGTTGTTGTTTAAAAGGGAAACCGGTTCCCAGTAGCGCGCCGTCTAATCCATTGCGTTTGCTGACCCGGATGCGTCGATCATTTAACAGCGCTCCTTGACCACGAGAGGCACAAAATAATTCCTGGCGCATGGGGTCATAGATCACGGCTTGCTCTAGGCGACCTTTGTGTTGTACCGCGATAGAGACTGCAAATTGAGGGAATCCGTGTAAAAAATTGGTGGTGCCATCGAGTGGATCAATAATCCATAAATAGTCATTTCCCGTGTGTTCTCCGCTCTCCTCAGCTAAAATGCTGTGCTCTGGGTACGCTTTGCGTATGGTGTCGATAATGACTTCTTCAGCGCGTTGATCGACTTCGGTGACAAAATCGTTTTGCGCCTTGGTGATTATGTTGAGTCGATCAATTTTATCGACGGCACGGGAGATGATGTTACCTGCTTGTCGGGCGGCGCGTACTGCGATGTTTAATACGGGATGCATAATGGTATTGGGGTCAGGGCTGAGGTGAGCGAACTTTAGCAAATTTGGGCATTAATTGCGACTTCTTAAAGCTCAATTTTTGATGTTCAAGAGTTTCAAAATATGAGTGGAGAAGCATAGCGCATCCACTCATTTACAGAGTCATTCGGCGACAATGGGTCATAATCCCAAAATTGCGTTAAAGATGTAGGTGATAAGTGACAGAAGAATCAATGCAGCGCCTAAGACGGATTAAAATAGTCCTGGTCAATACTAGTCACCCGGGAAATATCGGCGCTGCAGCGCGGGCAATGAAGACGATGAGTTTGACGGAATTGATATTGGTATCACCCAGGCTTTTTCCGCACGCAGATGCGACGGCAAGGGCTTCAGGTGCCGATGATCTTTTAGCCAGTGCACGGGTAGTCAATACTCTCGATGAGGCCTTACAAGGTTGCCAGCTAGTCATCGGTGCAAGCGCACGCTTGCGACGTCTAGGGTGGCCACAATTAGCGCCACAACAGGCCGCGAGTCGAGTAGTATTGGAGGTCGAGCAAGGTGATGTGGCATTGGTCTTTGGACGGGAAGACGCAGGTTTGAGTAATGACGAGTTGGAACGTTGTCATTTTTTAATGCACATTGATACTAACCCAGATTTTTCCTCGTTAAATCTCGCCGCCGCCGTACAGCTAGTATGCTACGAGATACGGCGTCAATTTAGCGCAAACTTGCCCTTACAGCGAGATCATTGTGCAGGAGATACCGAGAAAGACGCGGAGCCGTATGTAAATTCAGAGCATATGGCGCTTTTTTATCGGCATTTAGAAGCTGTACTGATGGATATCGGTTTCCTAGATCCGCATCACCCGCGGAAAATGATGCGCAGACTTAAACGTCTATTTAATCGTAGTAGATTGACACTAGTTGAGCACAATATTATGCGTGGAATATTGTCAGGAATAGAAAAATTTAGGAAAAAAAGCTGTAATGGTCAATAGTGCCACATTTACTTGCCACTTAGCCGCGTCGGATTTATTGTGTGATTAATCTAGGTTAAATAAAAAATGCAAGCAGACAAAGATCCAAGCATGTTCGAACGTATAAAAGAAGATATTAATTGTGTGTTCGATAGAGACCCTGCGGCACACTCCGTTTTTGAGGTGGTTACCACTTATCCGGGGGTGCATGCGGTGATCGCCCATCGATTTAGCCATAAATTGTGGAATTTTGGCCTGCGTTGGTTAGCGAGGCTATTTTCGGCGATATCACGCTGGATGACCGGGGTCGAGATTCATCCCGCAGCGCACATAGGGCGGCGTTTTTTTATTGATCACGGCATGGGGGTCGTCGTTGGGGAGACGGCAGAAATCGGTGACGATTGTACCTTGTATCATGGTGTGACGTTAGGGGGTACGAGTTGGGATAAAGGTAAGCGGCACCCAACGCTAGGAAATGATGTCGTGGTAGGTGCGGGTGCGAAAGTATTGGGGCCCATCACATTACATGACGGTGTCCGTGTCGGCTCAAATTCCGTTGTGGTCAATTCGGTCGCGGCCGGTTCGACTGTGGTGGGGATTCCGGGTCGAGAGGTTGTTTCTAGTGGCGAAAAAGCGAAAGATGATCATCAACGTCATGAAATTGCTAAAAAAATGGGATTTGATGCCTATGGGGTATCGCGCGATGCACCCGATCCGGTGGCTCACGCGATAAATTGCATACTAGACCACGCCCATGCACAAGACAAAAAACTCGAAGCCATTTGCGCCGCATTAAAATCAATGGATAGTGACTTTAGTGATATTGCCTTACCCGATTTAGACCCCTGTGATCTCGGGCCTTTGGGCGAAAAATTGAAAGATATAGATAATAGTCGTATTAAAAAATAATAGTTGACGGTTTTGCTGGGGAATTACTACAATACGTGCTAGAATTTCATTATAGGGTATGTGGGTGAGGTGCTGTAGCCCTACATAACAAATTTTCTCTATAATTTGTAAGGATATATAATATGAGATTAACGACTAAAGGGCGCTATGCCGTGACGGCCATGTTAGATTTGGCCGTCCATGCAACCACTGGGCCTATCACACTTGCAGATATATCGAAACGCCAAGGAATTTCGCTGTCCTACTTGGAGCAATTATTCGCCAAATTGCGTAAGTCTAGCCTGGTATCTAGTGCGCGTGGACCTGGTGGTGGCTACCGCTTGAGTCGTGACGCCGAAGAGATCAATGTCGCCGCGATAATCTCCGCTGTCGATGAAAAGGTCGATGCGACACGTTGTGGTGGTGAAGGCAACTGTCAGGATGGCCAAAAGTGTTTGACTCACCAATTATGGTCAGATTTGAGTGAGCAATTATATTCCTTCCTGGAAGGAATAACGTTGGGACAACTGCTCGAGCAACGTGTGGTAAAAGACGTTGCCGCAAGGCAGGACGAGTTAATGAAAAATAACGCATCTCAGCAAACACTAGTACCGAGTAGTATGGAGTCAGTTATTAACTAGGATGTACGACATGCTACACATATGTCTACGACTGATGTGATCGAGTGCCGCAAAGACAAGATCAGGAAAATGCCTCTGCGATTCTAGATTTACCTAACGCTTCTACCCACTAGCGACTATATATTGTGCTAGTGAGTATAAAGTAAGCTCAAATAGGCTTTATCTAAATTAAGCTGTTCTTAAAGTAAGGTTTTCTGCAATGGAGTCAGTATGAACAAACCGATGTATTTTGATTTTGCCGCCACCACGCCGGTAGATCCCCGCGTAGCGGAAGTCATGATGAAGTATCTCACCGCTGAGAATGATTTTGGTAATCCCGCATCACGTTCACATTATTATGGCTGGAATGCGGAGGCTGCGGTCGACAAAGCCCGTGCTCAGGTCGCTGATTTAGTTAATGCAAACCCAAAAGAGATTGTTTGGACCTCGGGTGCGACTGAGTCAGATAACCTTGCAATCAAAGGGGCTGCGCATTTTTACCAAAAAAAGGGTAAGCACATTATAACCTGCAAAACCGAACACAAGGCCGTGCTTGACACTTGTCGACAATTAGAACGCGAAGGTTTCGAAGTCACTTATATCGACCCTGAACCCAGTGGCTTGATCGATTTAGCCAAGTTAGAAAAAGAGATTCGTGACGATACGATTATAATGTCAATTATGCATGTCAATAATGAAACGGGTGTAATCCAAGATATCGCCTCGATAGGACAGCTTGCGCGTAGCCGAGGTATCATATTTCATGTAGACGCAGCGCAAAGTGCCGGCAAGGTAGATATTGATCTTACTGAATTGAAGGTTGATTTGATGTCGTTTTCAAGCCATAAAATTTATGGACCAAAGGGAATGGGGGCATTATATGTCCGGCGCAAACCCCGTGTACGTATTGAAGCACAGATGCATGGTGGCGGCCATGAACGTGGTATGCGATCAGGCACGCTAGCCACTCATCAAATCGCAGGAATGGGCGAGGCGTTTCGAATTGCCAAGCTTGATATGCAAAAGGACGAAGTACATATCAAATTACTACGTGATAAATTATATAATAGTTTCCAGGACATAGAAGAAGTCTACCTCAACGGAGATATGGCGCATCAAGTACCTAATATCTTAAATGTTAGTTTTAATTTTGTGGAAGGCGAGTCACTGATGATGGCATTAAAAGATATGGCGGTCTCTTCGGGGTCGGCATGTACTTCAGCGAGTCTTGAGCCATCCTACGTTTTACGTGCATTAGGTCGTAACGATGAACTAGCACATAGCTCGATACGTTTCAGCTTTGGTCGATTTACGACAGAAACAGAAATAGATAAGGCCATCGAGCAAGTCCATGGCAGTATCTCAAAATTGCGCGACCTTTCGCCACTCTGGGATATGTTTAAAGATGGTGTGGATATATCCAAGGTACAGTGGGCTGCACATTAAACATCTCATCATGACGAATCTTGTTTACTGATATCGACAAATAATAGATATAGAGTATAAATTCAAAAAATTAAGTGGAGAAAAATTATGTCATATAGCGAAAAGGTAATTGATCACTATGAAAACCCACGTAACGTTGGGAATTTCGATAAAGATGACAGCGCAATCGGCACAGGAATGGTCGGGGCACCTGCTTGCGGCGATGTCATGCGCTTGCAAATAAAAGTTAGTGACAACGGTATCATTGAAGACGCACGATTTAAGACTTATGGTTGTGGTTCGGCTATTGCGTCGAGTTCTTTGCTCACAGAATGGGTCAAGGGTAAGACCTTAGATGAGGCGCAGCAAATTAAAAATACCGATATAGCAGAAGAATTAGCATTGCCCCCCGTCAAGGTACATTGCTCAGTATTGGCGGAGGACGCTATTAAAGCGGCCATCCAAGATTTTCAGGCAAAGAAAAAAGTCTAAAATTATGAGCATCACAGTAACAGACGCTGCGGCGGATCGTATACAAAATTTCTTAAGTAGTCGCGGTAAAGGCATCGGGCTGCGTCTAGCCGTGAAAACGACAGGCTGTTCGGGTATGGCTTATGTGATGGAATTTGTTGACGAAATCGCTGATGAGGACAAGGTGTTCGAAGACCACGGGGTAAAAGTTGTAATCGACCCTAAAAGCCTTATTTACTTAGACGGTACGGAAGTGGATTTTGCGAAAGAAGGTCTCAATGAAGGTTTTACTTTTAAGAACCCTAACTCGAAGGCAGAATGTGGCTGTGGTGAAAGTTTCACCGTATAGACTGCTAATATCATCGAGTTTATCAACCATAGCTGTACTACTCATGCAGTCCCGGTAAAGCTTTATCTCTGCCTACCTTCCCGTTATATAAGAGAATGGTCATTTACCAGTGTAAACTCACTTTTTTCTTTGATCTGAAGCTTTACCGGA
This sequence comes from Thiohalomonadales bacterium, assembly GCA_048061555.1. GTDB lineage: Bacteria > Pseudomonadota > Gammaproteobacteria > SZUA-152 > SZUA-152 > JBGMRO01. The sequence continues at coordinate 5,713 of JBGMRO010000225.1, forward strand.
ACAGCCTGAGCAGTTACAAGCTCAGTAACATGCTACACAATTGGATATTATTTGGCGAAGGGTGAGTCGTTACCCATAGCTTTTACTTACATAGATAACAATAGATAGAGTTAAGGGATATGTCTGTAACTTCGTTAGATATCACCCTGGATTACTTTGAAATATTTGGTCTATCGAGACAGTTTATTATTGACCAGAACCATTTGTCTCAGCAATTCAGAAAAATACAAAATGTTGTCCATCCGGACAAATACGCCAATGCCGCAGATTTTGAGCGTCGCATGTCTGTACAAAAATCCTCGTTTGTAAATCAAGCATACCAAACCTTACGGGATCCCTTAGAACGGGCAAAGTATCTGCTTACACTAGTGGGCATGGATTTGTCTAGCGATACAGACACCAGTATGGATTCGCAATTTTTGATGCAACAGATGGAGCTGCGTGAGTCACTGGAAAACATCGATACCGACAGTGATCCGTTGCAGGCCTTGATGGATCTTGATGACACATTGAATGCAGCAGTAAATGAATTGCTTCATGAAATTGGAAATTTACTAAACGGCGCTACAGAAACATTCGAGAATTCTGATTTACATCAAGCCCGAGATCGGGTTAGACGCCTACAATTTCTTAGTAAATTACAGTCGGAATTGAGTGAAAAGGAAGAATTGTTCCTATAATCAACTGATAATGGAGTAGGCCGCATCAAACGGTTACAGTATATATACCAAAAGCGTCTAAGATTTAGGCTTTATTGCCGTCCTATTTTATTCATAGCTTCGTTG
>JBGMRO010000226.1:0-6485 GCA_048061555.1 Thiohalomonadales bacterium
GAATGCATGGATGCATTAGAGCAGCTGATCTTGGGAAAATATCCTCGTTTGTGGACGAGCACGAGACTAGATTGAGTTTTTGCGGCGATTATCATTACTTGCGGAAGACGGTAAATTTATCGTATAGGCTTGGTCAGTGATGCCAAGTCATTTTCACTTACTGGCGCGGACAGGGAACAACAGGTCACGATCAAAAAATATGGATTTAGTGAGTGATGTCCCGCTATCGCTACCACCACAGGAAAATAACGAAACACTCAAGAGCGTGATAAGCGTCAAATAAATAATTCGTTTAAACATAATGTTGTCCCTATGAAAAATATAGTTTGTCGCCAATAAGGCAAGCCATCGACATGGCCCCCATCGCCTCTGTAACCGAATAACGGTTTTATGTTGTGGACATGGTCGCCTGATGCGGTTTTCATCGACCCTAATCACAGGTGTTAATCGAACCGGCACCGCTGGAAAAATACGTACACTCCCCGTCACTGACGATCGAGGCATCGCCACTTTGATAAAATTCACTCTTGCCTTTGGATCGTGCCGCCGGTTGGTTTGGCACGGGGGCTTTCACCGTCAAACCATTGGCCAGTCGCAACGCAACCTGATTCACCTGTTGCTTGGTGGCGGCATTGGCCGACAGAGCAATGAAGGCCACACCCAGTGAGGACGGTAATATCTGCGCGGCCATAAAACCCGTTAGCTGCGGCGCACCGGCCACGGTGTAATTCGCGGTATAAACATTACCGGTCCTTTTCGGGCGTGAGGCAGGGATCAGTTGCGTACTCGAATCCAACGGAATGGGAGACGACATTAGCTTTCTCAGCCCGGCTTCTGTGCCCTGCTCGAAGGACATAAAAATATTCGCTTTCAGCGCCGCCGATTCCAGCACAAATGCCTCAGCACCTTGCGGCCATGCACCTTGCCAGCCTCGGGGTATGATCAGGCCGACGCCGGTCTGCCTGGATTCAACATAGGTACCGCCCGAATAGATTTGGCCTTGCTGAACTTCTACTGCCATGCAGGCTGATGTGCTAAGCAGCAAAATAATGACATTTAAAAATTTCATAATGATCTCTCCTTATTTGGATTGTTATGTCTCTGCCGGGTTGCCTCAATGGAGGTATACCGCACCGCTTAAACTTGCCGAGTTGTCGTTCTGGTCGTTTCCAATGTCGCTAGTGTGTGCGCGCTGAAACTGTGGGTCATCATCAGTTCTGATGAGAAAAATGTGGTTATATGAACATTTTTGAAAAAAACACGTACGGACCCTGATTGGGGGATGTTGATTCAGGTAGTGTGTTGGAAAGGTGGAACCCGGTTATTGCATCATCAACTTCAAAAAAATCAGCAGGCACATGCTCCTGGCTCAGTCGTTTGTGAAAGGCTGTCCATTGCTTATCCTTGGCTTTAATGAATTCATCCGAAAAAGTAGTAATGTCTTCCGGTATTTTGCTGCCACGATTCCCAAGCGTCAGCCGAACTACTTTTGCCAACTCAGCTTCAATCGGTTCAGGATGAATAATGTCGCCTGATGCATGGGGGACGTTGCCCGGTTAAACAAAAAATGCGAGATAATTAAGGAGGTCTAGGTGTGCAGGAAGATGGGGTAATTGCTATAGCGCAGTAAGTCGGTGTTTAGGCGTACAATAAATCTTATTTGATGCAAGGTTGGAATTATGTAACTGCCGAGTAATGCACGTTGAAATACACTTACCGACTTAATCTTGAATATATATTATTTAAGTAGAATATACACTTGCTGGATTGTGATACATATTCATTCATCCGACTTGGTCGAAATACTATGTTACAGAACGTTCCACTTTTTTCAAACTTAACGTCGGCAGAACAAGACGCGATCAAAGGCGTGATGCTTAAAAAGACATTCGTAAAAAACGTGATTATCGCCCATGAAGGGGGGCAGCAAGACAGCTTTTATGTGATATTGTCTGGTTCGGTAAAAGAGTATATATCTGATCGTACTGGGAAAGAAATTACCTTGGCAGTACTAAAACCTTATGATTATTTTGGTGAGTTGTCACTACTAGGTGATGCCTGCCAGATGGTCTCGATAATGACGCTAGAAAAAGCGTGTTTGGCCGTTATTCAAAAAAGAGAACTGCGACAATTATTAAGCCAGTATCCTGGAATAAGTAATTGTTTACTCAAAGATCTCGCCTGCAAAGTAGAACATTTAACGGATAAAGTTAGGAATTTCGCACTTTGTGATGTCTATGGTAGGTTGGTGAAAATTTTACAAAGTATGGCGAGCCATAAGAATGGATGTTTGCAAATTGAAGAGAAGATAACCCAAAGAGAATTGGCAGGCCATATCGGCGCTTCACAGAAGATGGTCGCGCGGATACTAAAAGATCTCTGCAAAGGTGGGTATATCACCTATCAGAATAAGATGCTATCTATTCACAAAAAGCTACCCGAAAACTACTGAGAATATATCAGTATTATCTATCATTGTTTGTAACTGCTCACCCCCTTCAGCGTAAAACTAATTACCATGGTTTTATGCCACGTTTCCTTACGCCAATAAGTGTTATTCAGGACCCCCTTAATTTTATTATTATTGGGGATTTTTATGTGTTGTCGAAAAATATTCATGCTCGACTCAATATTCTTGTCAAAAAAAATAATTTAGAAAGGTTTAGTGCCAAAACAGGAAGTTTGTCCGTTTTTTATAGGCGCTGATGCCTATGGTATCTCTGGCGGTGTGATCCATAATAGTTGCGTGGTAACAAAATAAACAAGATGTAATTCTGATGGTATGTAATATCAATTGCATCTGGTTTATCTGGTAATTATAAATGAACGACATAAAGGAAAATACAAAATGAAACTCAAAAAAATATTCGTAGGTGTTCTGGGTGTTACGTTGATGTCGGCTAGTATGATGTCTTTCGCGTTGGATGCTAAAACTGTCGCAGGTGCAGCTTGCCAGGAAGGGCGTAGTTCTGATAATACTATTCGGCCCTCTGATGGATCAATGCTAAATAATTTTATATTACCTCAGGAGTGGACTTGCCCAATCGTTCGGGATTTAATGGAGAGTAGAATTGTAGGCGCTAGAATAGAAGCGGTCAATCGAAACGGTACCATGTCCTGCTCATTAAATTCTAGAGATAGCAGAGGGGGGTTTGTGTCAATTCTTTCTAAAAGTCTTACGTTGTCGGGGAATACGGTGCAAAGAATGGAATGGGAGAATGGAATTGACGCTGGCAACTACGGATATTATTATTTTCGTTGTCGCGTCAATGGCAAGCAGCCCCGTACGTCAAACAAGTCTGGTATTGTTTCATATTACTGGGTCGAACGAAATTGATTGCACTAATGGAATTTTGATAGGGCTATGAAGGAACGCCAAGCGTAGGCCGTAGTGTCACGCGATGCCCCCCGGGGTAACCCCGGGGGGCATTAATTACATACACTAAATATTAATCGAACCTTTATCGATGTGAGGACAAACGATGATCATGCAAACTAAACGTACCATTTATCTTTCTGTTGCGCTGTTATTCACTGTGATAGCTGCATTAGTGATTACAACGAGGACCCTGTCGCCAGGAAATGAAGCGCCCAAAGAAGTTCACGTTGAGAAAAGTACAGAACTTGCCAAGGTAAATAATAGTTCTTCGGAGAATTATGAAGACTTACAAGATAATTTGGTAAAAATAAATCAGTTTTACCAAGACCTGCAGGCTAATCAAGATCAAATCGCCCAACGGCAGTCCCGGCTGCAAGAAGACATCGAGACTCTCAAAGAGGGTGCCGATGGTAGTAGTGAGACTACCGCAATTGAGGGTGCAGATAAATCTATTACGCAATATGAAAGTGAGCAAGCAGAGCTTTCAGCAGTCGAGATCGCTCAAGCGAAAATTGAGACGTTCGAATCAAGTTACAATTTCGAAGATATCGATACGACCTGGAGTCATGATGCGGAGGAACAAATTTCAACGGTTTTGAATATTGAAAAATTGCAGGGCACACAAATACTAAATTCTGAATGTCACAGCACGATATGCAAGCTTGAAGTGACATTAAAAGATGAAGTGGCCATGGATGATTTTGTCGATGAAATAACCTTGTCTTTGGGGTGGGAAAATAGCTCGCACATACAAATACTGGAGAAAAGTGATGCGGGGGTTAATATGGTTGTGTATCTATCTCGCGATGGAGAAGTATTACCGGAAGTGTTTGAAAATAATTAGCAGAGTTCTGTGTTTCGAGATGGAATCATATTAGTTTTGCCCTATTTCAATGGCTTGTCTTCCCGGTCATATAGCTGATGTCTTGTTCGCTAATATCCGCTAGGTGCCGTGTTTAGCCGTTATTCCTGATTCCCACGGTCCTCCGTGGGAATCCGTACCTCTGCTTTCAACTCTGTACCCGGTATGCGTTACCACGCAGGAGCGTGGGGACGAGGAATATACTTGGTCACTAATGCCGAATCATTTTCTCTAATTAGTGTGGACAGGGAGCAGGTCACTATCAAGAAATATGCGATCATTGTTGACCGAATACGCCAGCTATTTCAAATTCGATACTCAAGCGTTTTTTCAATGACTTGATTTCCCAGTCATGTTGATAATATCTTGCTTGCTAATATCAGCAAGGTGCATCGGGTAGCCGTTATTTGCACTACGGTCTCGAAAATATTGGCGCAAGGTCTTAACGATAACCGGAAAGGCAAGTTCATCCCAGGGGATGTCTGCTTCGGAATACAATTCGACTTCCAGGCTTTCGATACCTGCAGAATAATTTGCATCGTCCATGCTGGCGCGAAACATGACATAGACCTGGCTGATGTGAGGGATGCTATAGATTGCATAGAGTGATAGGTCTGACACCTTGGCATTGGCTTCTTCTAGTGTCTCTCGCATGGCGGCTTCTGGTAGCGTCTCCTTGTTTTCCATAAATCCTGCGGGTAACGTCCACAAGCCATATCGAGGTTCTATGGCGCGTTTGCACAATAGTATTTGCTCACCATATTCTGGGATGCAACCGGTGACGATTTTGGGGTTTTGATAATGTATGGTGTCACAGTTATCACAGACAAAACGTGGTAGGTTATCGTTTTCGGGAACCTTGACGGTGACTTCTTTTCCACATTGGCTACAAAATTTCATTATTGTCTTTATGCTGGTTGATTGGGTGAATGTCTATTGAATTTGTGTTGTTTTGCAAACGGTCTTAATTTTTATTTCTTAATGACGGCGTGTATCACAAACTCACTCTCAAAATGAACGGTAAATTTAGGGTAGATCCAGCGGGTAATGGGCGGATCTCCTACGGCATTTATAATTTCGCTGGGTTCGCCGTACTGCTGTTGTACCTGCTCCATACTCAAACCACGATCAGGTGTATTGATTATCAAGCGGTGTTTACCTGCACCAATATCGGTGGGTATTTCTAGATTATCCGCTTGAACAATAGGAATAATCAACAGAAAAATAATTAGGCACAATAATGCGTTTATATGTCGCTTTATCGACTGTGTTCGTCTGTTGAAAAGAGCGTTAATGCGGGCGTCCTCGTATGAACCGGCCATGGTATCGGTTTTTGTAAACCCGTTACTATAAGTCCGTTTCTGTAAAGTAAAGTTCGGATTTTAATTACCCAAACTCATGCAACTTTGGAAGATTTCTACAATGCTGTAAAAATTGGTGATATAAGGCTATAGCTAATCAAGCGTTATTCGTGCCATAAATTACCTATGCCAAAAGATCACCGTTTATCTAGATTATAGAGTATAACACTTTTGCTTATAACAGACTGAGAAATATAACAATTTTAGCAGGTTAGGGTGACCGAATAGTGTTAATCCGGTTCATTGCCGATAAGGGTTGGTGATCTGGCTGACTAAGACGCTATTTTAGCCGGGTTATTTCTGACTCTTTTGTGGCTATTATAGTTTATAGGTTACTGATTATTAAAAATATAACGTTGCCTAAACACTAGTCACCATGAATCGTGCTGCGCCGTGACATTTGCGGTTGATTTCTGTAATCTGGGGTTAGTTTTATTTTTGTTTTTACGGGTCGAATTCTTTCTTTTAATATCTGAGTGCTAGTATTTATGAACGCTAAAGCCATTAAAATCCTCAGTGCCGCGGGTTTTTTCCTCTTATTGTCCGCTTGCGGATCAAGCGATACGGATCCGTCTCCTGCGACTCTGAATCTTGGCCCATCTGAGGACTCCCTCGTCAACACAAAACTGGCGGTTTTAGATGTGGCGGGTAGTACCGAAAGAATCAGCACAGATTCGGCGGGTGTACAAGCAGATCAGAACAGTATTAATTCAGCCCTCAGTGCCGATGGTCAGATCGTCGTATTTGATTCAACTTCGACCAACTTGGTTGCCAATGATAATAATGTTGCCTGGGATATCTTTGTCAAAAATCGACGTAACGGGTTGACACGACGTGTAAGTGTCGCCACAGATGGTAGTCAGGCCAACGGTGATAGTACCTC
>JBGMRO010000227.1:0-6472 GCA_048061555.1 Thiohalomonadales bacterium
TGGTAAGACCTGCATGAAGTCATACGAAGCGGTACGAAAATGTAATGATAACAATATCGATAATGTCATTTCCTATGATTCAGGAATTATGGAATGGGCTAGGACATTTCCTAGGCAAGCCATACTGCTCGGTTCAGTTCTGAAGAATGCCAATCGCTTAATCAGTAATAAGGAATTTCACGCCCATACTATATCGCCTGATGCGTTTGCCACGCGTATGGCCGATCTAGATGATATCGTATTAGATGTCCGCGACGCCTATCAACGCGAAGGTCTCTCCGTATTTGTAGGTCGTGAGCATCGTGTATTGTTAGGTGAAAAAAAGCGGTTCGATAGTTATATAAAAAAGGCCAACAAAGCGGGTAAGGCACTCTTGATTTTCGATGCCGCAGGCAAGCAAGTCCGTTGGCTGCACTATTATCTTGCATCCAGAGGCCTCAAAAAATTCTATTTTATGGAAGGTGGTATTCGCGCCTATTATAAAGAAATGGTGCTTGATTCATTGTACGGTAGTGGGTAAAGCTCGGTTAATCTATCATTTCGAGAATTAGACTAAAACTCACCGGGATTGTCTATATATCGCTCATCTATGCGTTGAGTTGTGCCTAGGTTTTTGTCTGGAAATTATACAAATATTTATATTCTTGTATGATAATACCATAGGCTGTATTCCATAAGCAGTGATAATGTCGTTGATCTACCCGCTATATTCCCTTAAACCCTTATACCCTTTCATGTAATATCTTCAACCCCAGAAAATCGTATATAATGATATCCGAAAATTTCGAGCTGAAAAAACTCCACAGGAATAATTTAAGTTGGAATTTCGTATCGTAGTTAAGTATCTACTTACTACACTGTCTATGATACTTAGGCCAAACAGCCATCAGGGGATATCATTTGAAGGACCTTTCTTATTATATTTTTCGTTTATCGACACTTACGGGGCGACGTGGGTTAAAACCATATTTACTGCACAACATTCTGCTGTTTTCCGTTATTGCTGCTGGATTTTTAATTTTCCAAACGGCAACTTACCGTTCGACTCCACCGATAGACGATTCAAAGCTTGATACTTCTACAGAGTCTTTGGATACCCGTGGCGACTGGTTGCGCGAATCGCTTAAGTTTATTCAAACAAATCAATTGCAAATTATACCGACATCGCAGAATGAATTAACAGACAAAAAAATATCCTGGCGTGCCGTAAATCGAAGCGGAAATGCTCGCTTTAATTTCACCGTGCATTCCTTACGTATTGATCCCACATCGGTATCGAGTGAATGGTATGTAAGCTTTAGCTTGCTTAGTGCACTGGGGGAAGATATTAAGTCCACTGCAGAGGTATCGGTACATCTCGAAAATAACAGGATCAATTTTTTGCATCCTAACTACTCGGAATGGTATGTCAATAGCGAGCTAGGTGTCGAACACGGTTTTACGATTACGTCGTTAGACGGTGTGCATACCACCGCATTATTTCGAATTGCGGTAAAAAGCGATTTGTCGGTGTCATTTGACTCGATTAATGAAGTTGTTACTTTTAAAAATACATCGGGAAAAATAATCACAAGCTATAGCAAACTACTGGCTTTTGACGCGCAACGCAAAAAACTACCCACCCGACTCGATTATTCGGCGGGTGTGATTAGTCTCATTGTGGATACGCATAATGCCGAACTACCGATCACTATTGATCCCATTGTTGAAGTCGCAAAATGGCAAGGTGAAGGCTTACAGGCTGGAGAAGAGTTCGGGGCGTCGGTTGCGGGTGTGGGTGACGTCAACGGTGATGGTCTCGATGATGTCGCTATAGCGGCGCCTAAGTATTCTGATCCAGAAATCGATGAAGGCGCGGTATTTGTATTTCTGAATAGCAAGGACGGTTTGCTGAGCACGACGACCGCCGAATGGATAGTACAATCTGATCAGGCCGGTGCCTTGTTCGGATCGTCTGTATCCGGTGTGGGTGACTTGAACGGCGATACTTTTATGGATATCATTGTCGGTAGTCCAAATTATAGCAAAATCGATCCCGCTAATCCGGGGGCCATTGGACAGGAGGGAGCGGCATTTATCTATTATGGTTCCGCAAATGGTTTGTCGCAAAATCCAAGGCAAATCATTGTCGGAGACTTACCGGGGGCACACTTTGGGTTTTCGGTTGCAGGCGCAGGTGATGTCGACAACGATAGCAACGTCGATGTCGTGATCGGTGCACCGAACTATTCTGCCCCTGAACTCGATGAGGGCCGGGTGTACATCTACCGCGGTTCACCTACGGGACTCGATACAGTAAACCCGTGGTTGGCCGAATCGAATCAAGCGGGTGCACAACTCGGCTTTTCGGTTTCCGGGGCGGGGCACATTAACGCTGATTCGAATGCAGATATCATCGTCGGTGCTGTAGGATATGATTACACCGATGGGCAGGGAAATGTCACTCTGGATACCGGGGCAGCGTTTGTCTATTTTGGCAGCAGTGCGCAAGACGGTACAGGAGTACCTTTGGTGATCGATGCCTCCATATCACCATTATATAGATTAATGATATCAGCCGGTGCGAGAAGCGGTGTATCCGTCGCTAGCGCGGGCGATGTCAATGGCGATACCTTCGACGATATTATATTCGGTGCGGATAATTACAATTTTACATCCAGCGTTGGTGGCGTAGCTGCGGTAATGTATGGCCCGGACTTGCTCTTCACCGACGGAGCATTTTGGTTTGAAGCAGGCGGTCAAAGCAATGCACAGTTTGGAATTTCAGTCGCTGGCTTGGGAGATATCAATGGCGATGGTTTTGATGATATAGCCGTCGGTGCCAATAACTTTAATGGTCCCACTGCAAGTCTCATTGGAAGGGGGCGTGTATCGGTTTATCAGGGGTCACCAAATGGGATATCGACGCTTAGCGAAGTGCGCCTCGGTTCGCGCATGTTACCCATGGCGCAATTCGGTCGGTCCGTCGCTGCGGCTGGGGATATCAACGCAGACGGTTATATGGATTTATTGGTCGGTGCGCCGGCCTATTCTAAGTCACTCACAAACTCGGGTGCGGCGTTTATACATGAAGGTCGGGGTTTAGCAGATCTTTCGATTACCATGACGGCTAGTTTGTCGCCTGTGGTGAATCAGGGTACGATATTGACATATGCAATAAGTGTCGCTAGTACGGGTCCCGATCCGGCGCATAAGATTCACTTAGTAGTGACCTTACCTAAAGGTGCAGGTTTTATTGAGGCGATAGGTCCCAGCTGGGTTTGCGCAGAGTTAAATTTAATCGTTGACTGTTATCTTTCTACTCTTCCTCCTCGTGGTGCAAGTTCCCTTTCTCTTTCGATTACTCCGCCTAGCGGCATTAGTATCACGACTGCTGACATATATGGAAATGTCTTGGACACCGCGTTGGCGAATAATTCTGTTACACTACAACGCGGTTCTAATACACGTCCGGTTGCGAATTCAATGCCGGATTTATCGATGTTGGAAGACACGGTCTTCAAAGTATTTTTGGACGGTTTTGATGCGGACGGTGATGACTTAAATTATAGTGCGAATTTTAGTAACTTGCCACTGGGCTCTTTGCTGGTTAAATTTGATGTCGTAACCGGTACGCTTGTATATACCCCACCAGAAAATTTTTTCGGGGAAGTCTTTTTTACGTATACTGTACAAGATGCAACTAAGACCTCATTGCCTGGAAAAGTTGTTATACAAGTACTACCCGTCAACGACAAGCCGTTCGCTGAAGCATCAGTCTTTACCACATCCGAAGACGTGGTAAGCAATCGGACATTGCAGTTTCATGATCCAGACTCTGCTGATGTTTTGACCTTGTCGATTGTTAGTCCGCCAGAAAAAGGTGAATTGATATTATTTGATAACAAGACAGGTGACTACGAGTACAAGCCAATCAAAAATGTAAATGGTAAAGATTTTTTTACTTTCAAGGTCAACGACGGTTTTGTGGATTCCACTGAGGCCCGTATTAGTATTAATATCGATGCCGTCAATGATGCCCCCGAGGTCCTTGCTCAAATTTTGGAAGTGAATCCGGGAGAATCAATTTCAGGGACCTTGGCTTGGAGCGATGTAGACAGTGATGCTGTGACGCTACTCATTAGCCAACAACCGAATAAAGGTCGTGTTTCCTTGGATTCGGAGACCGGTGCGTTCACCTACACGGCACTTGCTGAGGGCCGTGGTTCCGATAGCTTTCGCTATACGGCTACTGATGGAGACAAGGTATCACTAGCAGCGCTGGTAAGTATTCGTATCGGAGACAATAGGGCGCCAAGCGCACCCGTCTTGATCGCACCGACCGATGGAGAAAATGTGACTGGGTCTACGGTCACCTTCGATTGGAAAGCGAGTACAGATTCTGATGGAGATAAGGTTTCTTATCTGGTGTATTACTGTAATGATATTAACTTTAGCGCGTGTGACGGTAAACGCATTGCACAGACTGGAAATCCATTGTTATTATTATCGCTGAGTGCGCCCGCTACAGGTTTGTTTCTGTTCGGTATTATGTTGCCTGCGTATCAACGGCGTAAATGGCTGATGGCAGGCACAACCATTTTATTAATATTGTGGCTGAGTGCTTGTAGTAACGCCGCTGATGAAGCCGGGGGATCAAAAAAACCTACCGATTTAACCTTTTTGAATGTCAATGCGCTCGAAAAAAATACGCAATATTACTGGAAAGTTGTTGCGCAAGATGAAGCAGGTGCGACATCGGTAAGCGATGTATGGAGTTTCCAGACGGGTGGCATTTAGCTTAGGTTAATTTACCTATTGGAACAGTGATTAGTTTTTTAACTAATCACAGTTCCAAGACGACTCTGCCCGTTTCCCCATTCACAAATACGACTTGGCCGTCACTAATTAGTGTTAATGCGCCAGGTACATTGACCACCGCAGGGATACCGTATTCTCTCGCGACAATAGAACCATGCGATGTATATCCACCGGTTTCTAATACGATACCGGCGGCATTGAGGAACAGAGGGGTCCAAGACGGGTCGGTGGAGGGGGCTATCATTATTTCGCCGGGTTTGAGAAGTGCGCCTTGTGCCGGGTCGTGGACGCGTCTAGCGACCCCCTTTATCTGACCGGCCGAGACACCGATTCCCATATAGGTATTATCACCACTCACCGGTTTTGCCTTTTCAAAAATATTCTTATTATCGATAATAACGTCTGGTGCATCCTGCCGGTTTAGTGCCTGTATCTCATTTTGTCGATGTGCGATCAAATTCTTTAAACCCTGACCATTCCATTGCTGCCCCAAGATAGAAAGTACATCGGCTCTCGAACAATCAAAAATCGCTTCAGCTTCGTTTATGATGTTTTTTTCATGTAGGCGCCGCCCTGCCTCCAGGTAAATAAAACGCATCAAACCGAATAGTTTTACCGAATAGGATTTTGCCGTTTCTCTTGTGTTTGCGCCTTGCACCGCGTCATGAACCAATTTTGTGACCCATTGACGCTTAAAGAAACCGACGTTTTTTTTCAGTCGCAGGGAGGCATTATTATAAAGCTCTTGCTGACGTTGTTTGTGGCGTTTGAGATTTGCGGTGGGCATCGCTTTGGCAATGTTGCCTAATAAATAGCTTGGGTCTTCATGCCAGCGAGGCTGCGATATGTCTACCTCGAATACAGCGCGATAACCGTATTTCTCGAGATAGTCGGCAAATGCACGGCGAAAATCTGAGTCAAGTGGCATTTGCTGCCAATCGGCGTTGGAGAATTTACCCGCGCCGAGAAAATTGATGGCCGCAGGATCGTCGCGAGCAATTTCTGCCAGTTCCAATAAACCGTACACTTGATTGGCGCTAGGTTGGTCACCTTGTCCGGTGGCCAAGGCGCTGACGATACCCGCCGCAGTATCGCCAAATGCCTGCTTCAAACTCTTGATTGCCATTCCGAATGGGCCAATCCCCGCGCTGAGCAACATATATCTATCCATGAATTCAAGTAACTGATGTTCGGTGGATAGCAACAAATCTAACAATCCTTGATCGGGCAAATTTGCAAGCTCAGTAGACTTGAATGCCGTAACGAAGGTTTCTATTTTTGCATAGAGTTTATCTTGTTGTTTTTGCTCACGTGAAATCGCTCGCGCATACTTAATCATGCGCATGATTCTGGCTAAACCTTGCAGCCCACTAAATGGTGAGCCTGACGGTACGTCGATATTAGGTTGGTGACCACCAGAAAAAAGATTAAAATCCTCAGGCATCATACCCACCGCATCATAAATAAGACGTTGATACAGACCCGTATTGAAATAGAGTCGCCCATTATAGAGTTTCGCGATCGATAAGCCGGGCTTGATGGTTAAGCCAAATTCATTAAAACTCGCCAGTATCGTCTGATTGACCGTGTATACATTGGCATCCCGTTGCGCAACGGGAACGACCATCGGTAATGCGTCACGGAAGTTTGAGTTAGACCAGATGTCGGGCTG
>JBGMRO010000228.1:0-6468 GCA_048061555.1 Thiohalomonadales bacterium
GTTAGATATCGAGATTCGCACGCATTAGATTGGCTACGTCCAATTGTGACGGATCGCCCTGCTCTAACAAGGAATTTATCACATTTTGCTGGTCGGCGTGCTTGCGGTTTTGACTCATCTTCTCTTTGAAAAGAATTTCGGTGATATCTATTTGAAACCCGGTGATCATTTTTTGTAGTAACGTAAGTCGACCAGATTCAAGCTCCTTCATGCTCCACTGCGGAGATAGATTCGATTCATGCAGCTTGCTCAACGACTCTAAAATTTCAACTAAAACGTCGGCAGCAACTATCTTGGCTTTACCGCGCACTTGAATAGTCTGAAAATTCCAAGTGGGAACCATCCCCTCACTTTGATACCACTGAGGAGAAATATAGCAATGTGGGCCCGTAAGTATCACTAACACCTCCGGTGAATCCTCGATATCCACCAGCTGAGCATTGCTATTTCCAAAGTGCCCATACAACCGATTATTTACATTATCGTATAGAAACGGGCATTTATTGCTGCTAAGCTTACCATCGCGAAACGTTACCAAATCCCCAAAATTATTGGCATTAATAAAGCTATCAATTTTTTCTTTATCACAGTTATTATATACATCGGGTAGATACATATTTGCATTATTCCTGATTTTTTCTTAAGAAACAATTTTTGGTTCGCGTACAACAATCGACGCAACGCCGAGATTGGAGAAATAGACCGTTTGTGGATGGGCACTAATTAATGGTTTTATCTTCCCCACCAATATAGTCTCCAAAATTATCTTTGTAATCCAAAAAATGCTCCTCTAACATTTTTCGATATTCCGTCAAAAAGTACTCAAATGATTTTTCTTTATTTTGTACAAACGACTCAGCAGAATTTGAGTTAGACGCGACAATATAGGTATTAAACCTAGCCGCTGCGTACAAAAATGTCGCACTGACTTTTCCAGGGTCGACATTCTTACACTGTTGATTAGCCAAGCCAATAAATGCATCTGCCATAGTGTAAAATTCTGAATCTTTATCGGTATTACTCATATGAAGTCCTATTGTTACCACACGGTATTTATTTTAAAACCAATTAATTTTTACATCTTTTGTTTAACTAAATAACCTTTATTACGTAACAGTTGTAATAAGCCGTCATTCCCGACTAAGTGCAACGCACCAACCAACACTAATTCAACATCTTGATTGGAGAGCATTTCCTCAATTTTCGGCATCCAATTATTGTTACGATCAACCAATATCTGTTGATACAACATAGGGTAATCTTTCATCATTACGGTCAAACCTGCGTCGGCTAGCTTAGTCTCATCCCCTTTTTTCCAAGCCGACTTCATTGTAGCCATCATGACTTCCATGCGACTTACATCATCCAGAGTACTCAGGATAAGATCGTTAGCCCGTCCAATGCCCATAGACAGAATATATCCCAATTGCGTATCAACGGTTTCAAAATAAGCCAGAGACTTGCCTTCCGCTAACGCTTTTTCATAAAAATACTCGTCGACACCAATACCCGTCATGCCTATGCGGTTTAATTCCATCACGGTTAGCATTAGCACTACCATAGCAGGCTTAAAGTTAGCGACATTATTGATAGATAAACCTCTGCTACTTAAGTGTGCCGATAACCTGCTCCACGTGTTTTTGTCTAAATTTTTGTCTAACGAATCTCCTACGGGATAGGTTAACATTTTTGTCATTTTCAACACATATTTATCACTTTTACTCTCGCCGATGTCAGCCTCTAAGATTAGGTGATCCGCTTTACTGAACGCTTCACTAAATTCTACCGGTAGTGGATAGTCCTCCGGCTTAAGCATATGAATCGTACCACCGAGATACAAGTAATTATTGTCTTTAGAAACTATCCATATTGAGGTGGCACTGAAGCAAATTTTTGGAATACAGAGAATTACAAATATTAATATGTACTTATACATTTAATTACATCACTCAAGAGCTTTCAGCAAATTTTCGCACGGTAGCAAACCACCCACATCAGCTATCGATCAACTAAACGGATACCACTTTTTTCGATTATTATACATTTCTGCTTATATAATCGACCTATTGCCTTTTTAAATGAACCCTTGCTCATCCCTAAAAGTGTCAAAATCAATTTTGAATCAGAACGATCGTGCAGTGTAGAGTATCCATTTCCTTTCTTCAGCAGGTCTAATACTAGCTGTTCATGTTTATCACGTGTCTCCTGACCACCATCTAAGCTCAAGTCGATTTTTCGGTCAGGTCGTATGTTTTTAATAAAACCTTTTATAGACTGGCCAAAACTCAATCTTTGGTATACTTCATTTTTGTATAAGACACCCCAGTGGCTATGATTAATTATTGCCTTGTAACCCAAATCCGTGCTGTTAGCGATAATAAGATCGACGGCTTGTCGTGGCTCAAAGTTATGTGGTCGCTCATCGTCAAGAAATTTTTCAATCTTCGATGACGCGGTTACTCGGCCATCCAGGTTATCAAGGTATAAATAGACCAGATAGAATTGCCCAACCTGCATGGGCCTATGTTGTTCTGAAAAAGGAACTAATAGATCCTTGTCTAAGCCCCAATCTAAAAATAGACCGACATCGGTAGACGCCAATACTTGCAAATAGGCAAATTGTCCCACCTCGGCCTTCGGCCTCTTCGTGGTGGCGATCGGACGGTCTTCTGAATCAAGATATAGAAAGATTCGAAGTGAATCTCCAATGGATAGATCAAAAGGGGCATACTTTAGAGGTAACAATACCTCTCCCAAATTTTTTGCATCCAAGTAAAACCCAAAATGAACACTTTTTACTACGTTTAGACTATAGGTCTTACCAATCGTAATCATATTATGGACTATCAAAGCTAATAATTGTTGAGAGATGGTAGCATGAACCCCCCATGCCATACTCTTGTTAATCGAAAGTATGCTATATTGCCACTAGGTTTTGGCTGCGCGTCTTCATTATAAACGTTAAGTAATTTGCTAACGACTGCTATTACTGACGAGAACCGATAGTGGCGAAAATTGACGCTGACGGAAAAATATCGTGTTTTACGGCTCTAAAATGTACGTTTGTAAGAAGCACGCCGATGAAATGTATAATAATCGCACGTTATGTATAATAATAACACATATTTTACCTGCAAAGACAATCATACAGTACTGCGTCGCCATAAATTGGTATCGAGCTTATTAGCGCACCTATGTTAAGCATCGATACTTCATCTCTCGCTAAACACCTAAGTAATAATAGCGTACCCTATAAAGAGCCTATTAGCCGCGTAAATTGGCGTGCATTGAATCACACCCAATTTTGGTTACCCGAGGCCGCGATTTCTTTGTTTGGCACACCAGAATACAATTCTCTAACTGATACCCAACGTAAAAATATTTCCCATCAAGAATTGCTGCACTTAATAGAGTTCGGATTATGGTTAGAGGGAATATTTATTAAAAGACTATGTACTTCCGATTTAATTAGCGAAACTAGCCTTTCCATTGGCAAATATTGTCTTTTTGAAATACAAGAAGAAATTGGTCATAGCCTAATGTTTTTACGCTTCATCGAGCAATGTGGCTATGCACGCGTACCTATAAACCGAAAGATGCTTACGCAGTATGAAAAATTTTGGTCTTTATTATCAATTAAATCCAGTCTATTTTGGACATTTGTTCTGGCGGGAGAAGAAATTCCGCTACGAATGAACCGTTTCATGTTACGAGAAAAGCAGGGACTCAACCAGACTGTGCTTGATATCGTAAAAATTCATACCATAGATGAATCAAGACACGTATCCCACGCAAACGCAATGGTCATCGATACATTGAAATCTGCAAATACATTATCAAAACTAATACTTAGATTTTTAGTCCCTAAATTAATAAAGCGTTTTACCGAGGTGTTTTTCTACCCGATGCCAGAAATATATAGTCGAGCAGGTCTACCAGATAACATTGACTGGGCAAAAATCGCCAGACAAAATCCAACCCGCCACAAATTTGTGCACCAACAGCTGGAAAATACTTTACGCCCACTCCACCAAGATTCGATAATTTAGATATTAAGACGAATGAATTATATTAGGCTACTGAACAACTCATATCCTCGCCGCAACACATGGGGGATTTAATTTTCCCATGACCATTTGGACATTTTGAAATTTGCACCTTTGTTCCATCGTCTAAATCCAACATATCGTCAACCAAAGGGGCGTCGCACTTTGCGCAAGTCGCATTAACACCCATACCACATTTTTTACATTCGTATGTTGCCATTTTAGATCCTTATTGGTGGTTAAGACATGAATTTTACAGCTGGAATTGGGTAGTATAATTGAATATTCAGCCTTGTCTATGTATTTTGGTCAATCCTAAATTCAAGTAATAATTTTCTAGAATATAGCGATTATTTAGCGCATCCACCTAAACTTTCAATAGGTTTAGCGGTACACAAAAATTGAACGATATTAATAATATCATTAATCCGCGCAACTCCTGTGCACCCCCTTGACGATGAACGGATTTCGTTATTTATCAGCCAGTGAAACGGTCCGTAGATAGGGTTTTATGGTTTTCCAACCTTGCGGAAATTTTGATTTTGCGTCTTCATCAGACAACGTAGGTACAATAATCACATCTTCGCCCTGCTTCCAATTTACCGGAGTCGCGACTTGATGATTAGCCGTTAGTTGCAGGGAATCGATGACACGTAGAATTTCATCAAAATTTCTTCCAGTGCTCGCGGGGTAAGTAATGCTTAATTTGATTTTTTTATCTGGCCCAATGACAAAAACAGATCGCACTGTGAAGGTATTATCGGCATTAGGATGTATCATATCATAGAGCGTAGACACCACACGGTCAGGGTCGGCGAGCAAAGGAAAATTCAAAGCCTTTCCCTGTGTTTCTTCGATATCCCCTTTCCATGCATGGTGATCTTTTACACTGTCGACACTAAGCCCAATCACCTTGACATTACGTTTATCAAATTCAGTTTTTAACTTTGCAACCTCACCCAATTCAGTGGTGCAAACCGGGGTAAAATCCTTGGGATGAGAAAAAAGCACAGCCCAACTATCACCCATCCAACTGTGAAATTTTATTTCCCCATCCGTTGAATCGGCGGTAAAATCCGGTGCCGTATCGCCTAATCGTAAACTCATAAGATTGTTATCCTTTCTATGTATTAGCTCTGAAATTTTCTTGAATCAAGCCAGTGCAGAGCTATTCATTGGCCTGAGTAACGAATACTTGGACTCAAGGTTACGGAAATTATCACTACTAAGAACAGGGTATTATTAATTTGAAATCAGCAGCCGCCACAGAGATACCATTCACCATACATTCTACCCTATGCACGCCAGGATAATAGACACGAGTGGAAATTTTTTTAATGGGATGCTTTTTTGATGATATTAGCATCGCGTTCGCAGCCAAGATTTTGTTACGCCACTTAAACACCTTTGCTGAAGTCTTACCATGGGCTTTTTGGTGATGGATAATATAATCAATCATCAGTGCTTGATCATGGGCAAAATTAGACGCAAGTGATAACGTAAATTCCAATACCCTACCCAATACGACCTCGGGTGTATGGATCTCTATGCTCGCCTTATGAATCTTCGGAGTTGCAAAACCGAACACTTGTAATACTTTCTTATGGCCATTTTTCAATAACGTTCGACACGCATGGCGCAGTAGTCTAATTCTATCTTTGCTCGCTCCTTTCATCCATTTCTCGGCGATTCTAGCCACAACATCCGGGTGATCTTTGGCTATATCATTTAAGTTATTGGCAACCGATCGACGTACATACTCTTCTTCGTCATCCTTCAATGCCTCTAACAGTTTTATAACAGGCATCGGATTATCTATAAAATCCGGTAATTGCATGGCCCATGGTAACCGAGGACGTGTCCCCTCTGAAACCAATCGTCGCACATGCCTATCACTATTATTTGTCCAAGTCTTCAAAACAGACAAGGTCTTGTTTGGAAACGCCAAAAGAAAAAATCGAATACCAAACTCAGAAGAAAAACGTTTAGTCAACTCTCTAAGCAATGTCATAGACAGCGTAAAGTGATCGAGACCTTGCAGGCCAACATAATGCGTAATGGGCATAATTGCCCAACCCGCTATGCCCTTGTCATCGACGGTGACCCCAAAAATATCCCCGGGCAAAGCGGGGCTAAGACTTTTACACAGAATTCCCCCTGCCTCTGCAAAATCGTCGGGTAAATACCGGATCATCGCGTTGGTGATTTGTTCCGAACGCGCCTTCAATTCAAGCGAATTTAAATTTTTTGTCGCTGCGTCATAAAACCCCTTGTTGTCAAACTCTGACCAGTGAGATTGAAAATGATTCGCCATACCTTGAATTATTTTCTTATTATATACGTTTTTAAAAGGTTCGGGCATGGGAATAGGCTTTAGAATATAGGGACAGAATCGCAAACAACCAGGTCTGTACTGTGCCTC
>JBGMRO010000229.1:0-6418 GCA_048061555.1 Thiohalomonadales bacterium
TGATTGATTGTAGATAACAAAATCTTTGTGAGATGATTTAAAGTAACAAAGTAGAACTAGTGTCCGTCCACAAACGAGGATATTTCCCCAAGATCAAGGCGCACGAATTTTTTAAAGCGCAGCATATTAGTGTTTCTTAATTTGTGTTATTTACAGATTTAGAAAGACTTATCTTAAGAGACTGCTATGCGAGCATTTAATCTTAAGATAAGTACTTCTAGTCCTGCTAATTACGCAGAACAAGAATTACTAAATAATACGCGCAACGCAGATATTGAGGAAATAGACCGTTTGTGGATGGGCACTATCTAGGCTGGTATTTTTAAGACCGTAACTCCTGAATTCGATTTCTTTCTTGCAAATTCAGGCCGGCCGTTAATTCATTTTTTCCTCTTGCCGTTTTTTTTTAAGTATCGCCATCACCAAATGTGCTATATTCTTGCTGTGTGAAGAGTATTTACCGGCTACACAAGAGAGTATAAGGATGAAGCACCTATCCAAAAATAACAATTTTTTTTATCTCGCGGCAGCATTGATTTTTCTACTGTTAGCAAGCTCCGTGGTAGATCAGTTTACGGGTGGTTATGGACAACGACTGGTGCAAGGGGTCATTGTATTTTGCTTGTTGATTGCCTTATGGAGCCTAAAATTGCAAGGCTCATGGATGCGCGCCGGACTTTTCGTTATCGTCTTGCTGATTAGCATTGTGATTGGTAGTTACTTGCTCGATGTCGCCGGACTAGATTACCTGAATTTGCTTACCATGCTGATTTTTTTTGTGGCGACCACCTATCTCGCGGCAAGACAGGTGTTGTTTACAGGTTCGATTGATGGTAATAAAATCATTGGTTCTATCTGTATCTATTTGCTTATGGGGTTGATTTGGGCCATTCTTTATTTGCTCATATTGGAGGTTGATGCCAGCGCGTTTCATGGTATTTCGTCCGCACCGTGGTATGAGAATTTCCCAGATGTCGCCTATTATAGCTTTGTCACACTCACGACATTGGGGTACGGTGATATTAGCCCTACTCTTCCGGTGGCGCGTTTTCTAGTCTATATGGAAGCCATTGTTGGGGTATTTTATATGGCGGTTTTAGTGGCGAGTTTGATTGGTGTGCGTATGTCGGAGCATAAGTCTAAGTAATAACCATCAATTAATTATCATCACTAATAACGGGCGATAATTAAAGAAAAAAATTTCAGGAAGCAATTAGAAATATATTGGCAGACCATTATTACTTAACCTGGATAATCAAATATGTCAGAGACCGGCACAAAGAACGATGCAGCTGTTGAGGCGAAAGAAACTTCGGCAAACGAACCTGTAGATAAGACGGAAAAAGAAAAAATAGAAAATCGAAGCGATCCGGTAAAGCGCATTACCAAGATTGTTTTAGTATTTGTGTCTTTTTTATTTGTATGGTACGTGATGGCTGATCGCCTAGCGCCGTGGACTGATCAAGCACGTATTCAGGCTTATGTCATCCCTATTGTCCCGGAGGTAGCGGGCAGAATAAGGACCATCGACATCAGTCAGAATCAAATCGTGAAGGCTGGTCAATTACTGCTGGAGATCGACCCGCAGGACTACGAATTGGCATTAGAGCGCGCAGAATCAGATCTAGAGCTCGCAGGTCAGGATATCGGCGCAGACACTGCCTCCGTCGCCACAGCGCAATCGAAGGTCGTAGTCGCAGAAGCCAATTTAAACCATATGTTGGTACAGAGTAAGCGCGTCTATGAAGTGGTAAAAAGGGGGGTTATGCCTAAATTTGAGGCCGATAAAGCCGACGCAGCGGTCAAGACGGCAAAGGCCGAAGTGGCGAGCGCAAAGTCTGAGTTAGCCAAAGCGAAATCAACATTGGGTAAAAAGGGTGAAAAAAATCCCAAGGTCCGTGCCGCCATTGCGGCGCTAAAACAAGCACAACTCAATTTACAAAGGACAGAGATATTTGCACCCTCGGACGGTGGTATCACTAATTTGAACATCGATGTGGGGCATTATGCCAAGAAAGGTACACCGGTGATGACATTTATAAGCATCGACGAGATCTGGATACAAGCCAATTTACGCGAAAATAGCGTCGCCAATATCAAGCCAGGTAATGAGGTCGATATCGCCCTGGATGTCGCCCCCGGTAGGATATTTAAAGGCAAGGTAAGTAGTGTTGGTTTTGCAATAAAACAGTCATCGGGGGCCAGTAATGGTGAAGTGGGTGACCTAGCCAATATAGAGGGTGCCAGCGGATGGTTACGAGATGCGCAACGCTTTCCGGTGCTAATTTCCTTTAGTGACAATAGTACGCGTGGTCTTAGGCGCCTCGGTGGGCAGGCAGATGTACAGATCTATACCGGCAATAATTGGATCATCAATGCCTTGGGGTGGGTTTGGATACGTGTCCTGAGTTGGCTATCCTATATCTATTAAGACGCGATAGTATGAGAACGATAAACAACCTAATTACAGGTACAGGTTTGTATTGGCGCAAATCTGCGCCGATGACATTTCTGCAAGAAATCTATCGAGATATCCGTAGTAGTCAGCAAAATATTCGTATAATGCGCTTTGCCGTAGGCATTACCCTCGCGGTGGTGATGTCTAGCGCTATAGATTGGCCCTTGTCTTTTTTGGTACCACTATTGGTCTCCATAATGTTGGCTATACCCATGCCTATACCATCTCTAAAAGCGGGGCTGACGAATATGCTGCATACTTTAGGGGCATTTTTTATTGGTCTATTGTTTACGCTATTTTTATTGCCTTTTCAGATGGCCTATTTTCCTATGTTGGGCTTGGTTCTGTTCCATTTGTACTACCTGTTAAATCGTGGCGGTCCCTTTTGGTTCGTATTGCTATCATTATTAGCCGTGCTCGTATTACCGATGTTGGGTAGTACCGCAGAAGGTTTAGCGTCGGGTTTTGCGGTAGGTTTTATTTTGTCGGGTTGGGTAACCGTATTGATGGTTTGGTTGGCCTATTTATTGGTCCCTGACCCTGTGGGGACACCGGCGTTACCTAAAAAACCGGGTACCCGTTCAGGTTATCATCCACTGGCCGCTCAAGTTGCATTAAAAAGCACGATTGCCATACTGCCCGTGGTTATGTTTTTTATTGTCTTTGATCTTACTAGCCAATTGCTCGTGATGGTCTTTGCCGCGATATTTACCCTTTCTCCGGAGGTGAGTAAAGGTAGGGCTGCAGGCACGACGTCGCTGAAATCTACGCTTATTGGCGGCACGTTAGCATTATTTTTTTATTATTTGATCGTGGCTGTGCCACAGTATCATTTTTTTTTGGTGTTAATATTTTTGGTCGCCTTATTTATAGGCAGCAATATTTTTTCAGGGAAAGCATCTGCCGTCTATTATGGTGCGGCATTCTCCGCCTTTTATGTGCTCATCAACTCCAATCTGGCAGCGGGTTCTGAGTTTACCTCCGCTTTCTTTCTGCGCGTTTTGTTTATTTTTATGGCCACCGTTTATGTGGTACTTTCTCTTATGGTTCTAGAGCGATTCTGGCCACAGCGGGCCAAGCAGTAGGACAAATCGGCAATGATCAGCAATAGATAATGAAATCAAAAAAAGTCAAAAAAACAACCCGGCCCCGGTTTATGGCTATTCGGTGTGGGGTTATTATACCTATTCTATAATTAGGATGTGAAAGTCATATGGGATCCCATTCAGAGTTCGATTGGACGAGTATCTTGATTCGGTGGTTTTTTGCACTGTTGCTGGTGTTTAGTACCTATAACCCGGAAGGTTATTCCTATTATCATTGGGCGATACAGGATTTAAATTTTAGCGGTTTAAATAATACCGGGGTAAACAATAATTTCGCCCTGAAGGGCTTTGCGGGTGTCGTACTGGTGATAGGTTGGGCGATACACCTTCGTGCTACATTTCATGCGCTGGGTTTCCTGGGCGTGACGTTGGCGGTCGGTTTCTTTGCTAGCCTGACCTGGGTGATCGTGGATTGGGGTTGGCTAGCGGCAGATAATATCAAGGCACTGAGTTATATCGGCTTGGTCATTACAAGTTGGGTCTTGACCACTGGTCTAAGCTGGTCATTCATACGACGCAAGATGAGTGGTCAATATGGCGTTGTTGAGTCGGATCAAGACAAGCAGTGACATAGTGGTAAGTCGTTTAAGCTAACACATCAGTTGGCTCACGAAAGTCCACGCAAGTTCTAGATGCATCTAGGTTTAATCGTCTGTCACAATCCATCCGAATTCTGGCTCGTCATCGATGTCAATATTCGTATCGATATCCATTTCTTTAATACTTTCAATCGGTTCTTCTTCCTTCTTCTTTTTTACGGTGGATTTTTTCTTTTTGGTGGATTTTTTTTCACTAGTCACTAAAGTTGTATCATCGGCTGTCGATGTGCTGGAATCAATAACCGGCCTAGTCGCCGTTGCTGTTTTTTCAGTGGAAAATAGCAATACAGGCTCGTGAGTAAAAGCAGATTTCATCATTAACATGCCGGTATCTGCGAGCTGTCGAACGTCAATGCCATCGATCTCTGCGGGATGTTCCAGCAAGGCTTGCGGTACAGTTACCTCGATTTTTAAACCGTGTTCAATTTTTTGTGCGAGCTGTTTAAGGTCTATAGAAATCGATGTCTCCAATTCATTTAATCGCCCGTCATCGGATACAGCGTTATTTTCACGATCGAAAAGGTTTATCTTTAAAGCTTCTAAGCCTAAGGTTATACGCTGTTTTTCCTCTTCTTTTAGCAAGTCAATAATATGTTCAGAGACTTCGAGAAGTTTTAACTCCCGGGTCTTTTTTTGAATGTCGCCGATGGTATCGTATACGCGAACGATACCCTTGATCAATTGCATGATTTTATCCGCAATAATAATGGGGGTACGTAAATAAATTGCGACGTCGCCGGAAGATAATGAGCGAATGTCAGAGGCGGGAGGCTGTACGCCGGTAATCTCGTAAATATCCGATAATAATTTATTGACAAAAATGACCTCGTTTTTAAACTTGGACAGGCTCAGGTTAAACTGATCGGACGGAAAAATAAAACCCAATTCAAACTCGTCATTGTCTAATTGATCTATTGCGATTGAAAAATGCCTAAGACCGCGAATCGTATCTGCGCTACGTTCATAAAAATCATTAACACTAGCGAGTAAATCGGTGAGTTGCTGTGAAATGCCGGCTTGCTCAGTGGCGTTGGTCGACAGGATATTTTCTATCGATTGCCGCAAACCTTCGCCGATAAGCGCTGTCGCATTGATTTTTTGCAACATGTCACCCAGTGTCGGCACCAAATGGTTGGATTCAAATAATTCTAGCGAGCCGTTTAAATCGTCTAAGGCAGACTTAAAGGATGCGGAATTTTCATCACTAGCATTTTCTACATACTGGCTCATTTTCCAGGTAAAATCGGAAAATTTACTAATAATTTTTTGATTATCAAAGTCTTTTTTAATCAGCACCAATAGGCTGTGGAGTTTTTCAACATTCATAAGTTCGCTTAGTCGGCAATTTTTAATTAAATATGATAGGTTTTCGCAGCGACATATCTGGAAATTTCAACAGAATTGTAGGCAGCGTATTTGCTAGTGTGCGGCTTCGAATTTTTACCGTACGTCTAATTGTATAACAATTAGACGTACGTCGCAGCAAGTAGGGCCCGAGATGGCATCATTTTGGTTATAAAAACAGCGATTTACACCTTTTGTTCGCCCATTCGCCCTGAAAATCGCTTTGCACAAACTTTTTGTTAAATATAAATCGCTGCGCAGATTGTTGCTACGATTCGATATCCATATAATGTGGTAATGTTTAATGCCATTCTCATTTTTGTCTTCGTTTTTTTCGTCTTAGGGGTGACGAACTGTTCACTAGAACCCACTCCTAGTTTTGATCATACTGATTTGAAAGTACCGCCAATTACGACACCGACCGCAAACCCCAATATACTTAAATTTATCGTAATGGGCGATGTAGGAACCTCGACACCTGCGCAATATAAAGTTGCCAATGCGGTGAAGTCGCTTTGTGATAATAAGGGTTGCGACTTTGTAATGTTATTGGGTGACAATATCTATCAGACCGGCGTCGATAGTATTGATGATGAACAGTTTCGCTCAAAGTTCGAGGAACCTTACCAGGACATTGATGTCCCTTTTCATATGGTCTTGGGAAACCACGATTATGGAAGTGGAGGCATAGGATTAGAGATTCAGAAAGCGTGGTATCAAGTTGCCTATACCAACAAGTCGAATAAGTGGAAAATGCCACATCATTATTATCGTTATCGCTTAAATCAAACCGATTTTTTCGCAGTAGATACGCAGGCTCAATATTTGGGAGTGGATAATACTCAGCAAAAAAAGGTCAGTGCGTGGATTAACGATTCCAATGCGACCTGGAAAATTGTCTACGGACATCA
>JBGMRO010000230.1:0-6414 GCA_048061555.1 Thiohalomonadales bacterium
TCCCAGACCGTTCGCTGTATTTTGCGGCTGTTGATCAGATCCTTATTTTGGACCAGACCTTTCCCGCCCCATTCACGGAAGGCTTCGTAACCTTCGCCGGCCTTCACCATGTCGTGCCACCTTTTACCGTATTCGGTTTTGAGAAGCTCGGCATTCTCCTCAGCGATCATCGGTGCGAGACCCAGGTTCTCCGCGTGATCTGAAATTACCAGAAAATCCAACGGCCGGATAAGCTGGGCGCGTTGGCCCGTGCTGGTGATCACTTCTTCACCACGCGCGAAACGGTAGGCCTCTTCTGGGCCGAGCTTGTTGCCGATCATGCCGGAATCGGTCGAGTATTTGGTATGCAGATGCGTATCACCCCAGTAGAGTCCCTCAGCGAGATTCTTGTCGCTAGTGGTGCGCTCAACATAGGGTGAGTAGATCTTCGTGGGCTCAGGAATGTCGCCCTTGGCCGGACTCAGTTCCTGAGCAAAGACGGTCAAAGAAAATGTGCTAAAGAGCAAGCCCAAGATTAAAACAGCCGGTGATGAATTGTGTTTCATAAGATTCCCTCTATTTATTTATTTTTATTTGCAAGCATTTCCTGCCATCATGTCAGCCGATGTCCTGCTATTAAAACGCACTAACCCGTTCGAATAACCAAAACGAAGAGAGCCCGCCAATGGTATAGACTACTGTCGTTTCAGCCCAACCTAGCAGTCTTTGGTGTTTTAGTTTATGTAACATCCATCCAAGCAGTACTACACTTGCCACAAACAATAGCTGCCCTAGCTCCACACCGACGTTAAAAAACACGAGTGCCAACGGAATGGCTTGTTGTGGCAAACCCACTTCGGCAAGCGCGCCGGCAAAACCAAAACCATGCAATAGACCAAAAATGAACGCAACCATCCAGGGCCATCGCGCCGCCGCGCCGGGCCGTCCATTCTTAGCATGTATAATTTCCATCGCCAGAAACAGGATGCTTAATGCAATTACCGCTTCGACCGGTTGTTGTGGTATGTACACAAGGCCGAGTGTCGCACCCGCCAGGGTAATGCTATGCGCGAGGGTAAATGCGGTGATCGTCCAGAGCAATCGACGCATATTTTTGACAATAAGGAGCAAGGCAAACACAAATAAAAGATGGTCAACACCCAGCAGGATATGGGTAACGCCTAACCACGTATACGTGCCGATAATCTGCTGGCTTGAGGCCTCGACAGGAATCTTGAAAGAGTTTCTGGCAGGCGTAAGTAATACGGACTGGGAAGAACCATTGGCAAGCTCCAACCGCAGCAACACGTCTGTATTGGTAGACTCCAGACCAGAAATGGAAATGGTTTGCTCTGCCAAACCGCCATCACAAACCACGATCCAGCGTTGAATATAGGCACCATTCGTCAATAGCGCGCTGGGCTGGGTTTTGTTCTTGCAATTATTCGGCAGCTCGGCATTCAGACTTAGCTTCTTGTCGCCTTTGGCCGGCACTTTCCACAAAACTGAAAAAATATTGCGGCTGCTTTCCTTGAGCTCCAGGTACCCCGGCCTAATCTCGTCTGCGATTGACAGGCCTGACATCAAGAGCAAAACAAGGCATAGCGCAATACGATTCATTGTCGATTCGCTTCGCTAGCGAGATTTTTAGTGACAAGATTACTGGCAATCGTTTTACCGATAACGGCATCGTCTATGATGATCTCGTAACGCTGACGCAAACTCTGATAAAAAGCCCTATCCATATCTCGGCGCTGCTGTGCTTGCCATTCGTTATACACTTTAACTCGCACGATAGCCAAATCTGGCTGCACGGCTTCTGTCTTGTCATCTATTCGCACCAAGTGTAGCCCGTAGCCGGAAGAGACCGGTCCTTGCCAGCTACCGGACGGCAGCGTGAATATCCTTTGCGCGAAATCCTTACCAAACAAACGCGAGACATCATGCCGGGTCAGGTTCTCATGCTGCCGACCCAGCATAAACGGATCGCCGACTGTCATGAACTCTTTTTGTAGCCCCGACTTAGACAACTGCGTAAGCAGTGACCGGGCCTCCTGTTGCACCTTATCGCCACGTTGATCGCGATTAAGATAGACATGTACAAAACTGATTCGGCCTGGCAGCTCGAACCTGGCAGCGTGCGTAGCGAGATATTCTTCCAGATCCGCATCGCTCGGTTCAGACTGGGCAGCGATATCGGCAGTGATAAACTCCACCTTTTGTGCCATGCGTCGCTTTACCATCGCATCGTTCTGATCAAGCCCCATCAACAACGCCTCGCGGTACATGACTTCCTCATGAATCTGTTGTTCGATCAGGCCTTCCAGTTCAACCTGAGTGGGCGGTCGCTGACGTTTCTTTTCCCATAACAAGACTAGACGATTGACATCGGCCTGGGTGAAAATGATACGTTTGCTCTGGTCGGTGATCCCGTCATTCTGCAAACCAAAGATAAGAAAGAGTGCTGCCCCGATTAACAAAAAATGCAACAGGGGCTCGCGTAACCACTTTTTTAACAACTTTATATCTCCAAATTACGATTCGGGTGTATACCAAATCGGCGAAGTGTAGGCCCGCTCTTGTAGGGTCGCAGGGTTCCCGCTCTCCTTTGGATCTACTCCCAGGGCGATGGTGTCAAACAAGGTATGTCTTGGCGTCGGGATTTGCAATACGCGCGCATAGTAAAAGGCACGGACACTGGCGTCAAACTCTGGGTCTGTCCATGTGGTTGCCAACTGCGGATCACCAATGGAATTGGTGTAGTTGCCGGTCTTGAGGTCAACGGTATTGCCTACGGGTTTGACCTTGCCATCGGCGCCTACGGTCCGACCATCGGCCAAGGCAACGTTAAACACCTTTTCCTGCGGTTCACCGTTTTTATCCAACCATCCCTTGACGATCTGAATGCGATCCAGATTCGCCTCCACGGGATCTTTCATTGCCGTGATCATAAATGTTGGAGACTTACCGGATAGCGCCTTACTCAGGTCACTGCCCATCGGTACACCCTTTTTATAACCAATGTTTACCATGTCGCTGGCCGCAACATCACTAGCGGTGTATTCCCAGCCGCCAAAGAAACGCACGACTAAACGTGGACCCGTGGTCGCGTAGACTTCCTTTCGCATCATGCCATCGAACAATGCGCCACGGGTATTCTTTTCGGCATAAATCGCCACCAGGCCCGCCGCCCCCATGTCCCAACCGGGCGTGCCGGGAATAATATCTTTGGATTTAGTGCCCGGTGTAGAGTCAAGTGCCATTTTGCCGTGAAAGTTATTCTCCTCGGCGGACGCCATACCCGTGTGGGAATCGGTAGAGCCAATCATGCCAAATTTGTACGGATTGACACCAATACGATCTTCGATAAGCAGACCACGCTTGAGCGCACTACGCGCATAGTCACCGGCCTTGGCAACCACCTTTTTGTTTTTCAATACCAATTCACGATCCGTTTCGCTTAGCTGGCCGAGGAAACCATCACCAAACAAGTTTCTGGGTTTGGCGCCTTCCGTGCTTAACAAATGATCAAAGGTTTCATAATCGGCAAACTCATCGGTGGGTGAAAGATTGGGGTGGGTCTCGGAATCACCCTTGATCTGGGTCATTTCGACGATAGGTTCGTATTTTATTCTTGTCTCGGCATAAGCCTTGCTAATCACATTTCCGTCACTGTCCTGCAAGGGAAACATCAAACCCTGACTGATATTCGAGTTGTGGGGTATTGCCAGAAAATTGGCGCCAGTCTTTTCACTGATATTGCCCAACCACTTCCACAAGTCTTCGGGCTTGTCGCTATCCATCGACGTATACGGGATGAACTGTTTACCCTTTTCCTTGCCTTCGCGCATGATGACCACGCGATGGAGATTGGCGCCGCCCGGCGTCGAGCTCCATTCCCAACCCATTAAGGCGGTAAACTTGCCCGGTTCGTTATGGCGATCGGCCGCTGACATGATTTCGTCCCATACGGTGCGACTTATGTCCTCGTTGGCAAGGTCAAGGTTGATGGGAGTGACCTTGTTAATTTGTCCGATCAACTCGCCAAAAACGTCGATGGCCTTACCCTCGGCAAACATTTTTTTATAACGTTTTCCCGTTTCTGTATCCGCTACAATAGGATTGCCTTTTAAAATATTGGGAATGACGCCCATAAACTCTGCGTGATCCGAAACCACGAGAAAATCTAACGGGGTTTCAATTTGAATACGTGCTTTATGATAAGGATGCACCACGGGCAGACCCTTGGCGTATCGATACGCGGTATCGGGATTCGCACTTTGATTACCCATTAAAAATGCGTCGGGTGAGTATGACGTGTGTACATGGGTATCGCCGAAGTAGACATTGGTTGGGCTGCCAGAACTCGAGACTGCCGGGGGAGGTATTGGCTGAGATTGCTCTACCGGTTGCGCTACGGATGATACCGCAGGTGCCTCTGTTTGCTCGCAAGCACTTATCAAACCTGCCACGACTATAATAAAAGCAATTTTTTTATTGACTCTTTCATTAATACGCATATTTTATCCCTGTAATGTCGTGCATTTTTTTGTACGCAGAATCCTTCTAAAGTATCAACCAAAGCTAGCCTTTTGGTGTATACCAGATCGGTGAGGTATAGGCACGCTCCGTCGTGATCATTGGCACATTCTCCGGCATTTTCAAATTGAAGCGTTTGGCGTCATAAGCGGTCCAACGGGGGGTTGGTATCTCGATAACACGCGCATAATAAAAAGCGCGTTGTTGTGGATCAAAGTTCGGGTCTTTCCAAACGGTAATCAGTTCTGATGCACCAATGGTATTAGTCCACGTGGCATTTTTCACATCAACGGTATTACCGACCGACGGTAACTTGCCATTTTTTTCTGGTTTACGATTACCGGACCAAACCACATCATAGACTTTCTCATGGGTTTTGCCTTTTTTATCCAGCCAGCCTTTGACGATCTGGATGCGATCCAGGTTGCCGCTATAGAGATCTTTGAGTGCGGCAATCAGAAATGTGGGTGACTTGCCTTTGGGCGCCTGTTTCAACTCACCGCCCATAGGCACACCTTTATTGTATCCAATCAGGCCGGGGGCACGATGTTGTGCATCTGTTTTTGAAAAGTTCCAACCGCCAAAAAATCGAACCGTCATGCGCGGACCTGTGGTCGCGTAGACTTCCTTGCGTTTCATTGCATCCCAGATAGCCTCACGGGTGTTTTCTGTTGCCCACACTCCCGCATACCCAGACGATAGTTGCTCCCATCCGTAGAATTTTACTTCGCCAAATTCAGCGATCAGCTTTTTATAGCGATCGGCTTGCGGTTCTTTGCCCGTATGTTTTCCGAAGAAATTATCTTCTCCAGCAGTGGCCAGTGAGGTATGACTGTCTGTTGAACCCAACATGCCAAATTTATAGGGATTGATTCCAAGCTTTGCTTCCAGTTTAAGACCATTCTTCAAGGCTTCACGGGCATACTCGTATTGAAGCATTTCTTTCTTTTTAACTACAGGTCCCAAATTACCCTTATCCCAGAGAACATCATAGCCTGCATACTCATCATTGGGTGATAAATAAGGATGCGACTCTCCATCGCCTTTAATTTGAGTCACTTCGTAGAGGGGCTCCCACCGAGCTCGAGTACTTGCATAATTCTTGGTAAGGGGTTTACCGGTCGCCGGATTGATCTCAGGGAACATAATACCATTACTGAGGTTACCGTTATGTGCAAGGGCGAGTACTTTACCCTGTGTCTTCTCCTCGTACCTGCCCATCCATTTCCACAGGTCCTCCGGATTAAAACTTTCGGCTGCGGTGTAAGGTAGCATTTGTTTCGCCTGTTTGCCGCCATCACGATAAATCACGTTGCGATGCAGATTATTGCCGCCATCAGTCGAGGTCCACTCATAACCGATAATGGCACTGAAGCGACCTGGGTCATTGAATTTTTCAGCCGTTTCAAGATAGCGATCCCACACTGAACGAACAAACTTTGGCTCGGTCAATACCGCCGGTACTTTCTCACCAGTGATGCCTGTAAAGGTCTCAATAATGTCCATCGTTGCCGCTAAAGCGCTATCCCCACCTTTGCGAATTCTGTCGTACCAATCCTTTACCTTGGGGTCTTTGATTAAAGCAGGATTGCCTTTTACCACTTCATCCATGGCACCCATGGCGTCGGAATGATCGGCCACAACCAGCCAGTCTAGCGGACGTGATAACTTGACCCGATCACCTAGGGAAGTGGTTATCTCTTCGCCACGGGCCAGGCGGTAAGCCTGTTCCGGGCCAAGCGTGACGCCAAATGCGCGCGCATCAAGCGATAGTTTAGTGTGCAAATGGCTGTCGCCCCACAAAACTTTCGTCGGATAATTTGTACCCGCGTAAGGTGAATAGCCGGATTCTTTAAGCGGCTTTTGCATTAAGCCCTTTTTGATATCCTCCTTGTC
>JBGMRO010000231.1:0-6394 GCA_048061555.1 Thiohalomonadales bacterium
GTAACGATACCAGTAAATCAATACGGCGGGTAGAATCGCCAGCAGGCGATAGCTAACTTGTAATTGCTGCGAAAAATCTTGCTCGGGTTCTAAGCTACCCAGTAACGAACATGCGCTTCGCAGCACGTCCATCGGATGTGCCTGCGCCGGGATAGTCTCCAACAAGATCTTTAAAGTAGTAGGTATGGCGCGTAGGCCGATCAGTGCGTCGATAAAATCATGTAATTGCGGCCGAGTGGGGAGTTCACCGTGTAATAATAAATAGGCCACTTCTTCAAAACTTGCCTGAGCGGCGAGCTCTTCGATGGCATAACCTCGATAACTGAGGCCAAGCCCTTCCTTGCCCACCGTGCAAATCGCGCTGCTGCCGACAACGATATCGGCAAGACCGTGATACGGGTGTGCAGTCGCTAGGCTCATAGGGTTGGCTGATAAATTGATCTATTCACTCGATAGATCTTCATCTTGCTCCTTCTCATATTTTAGATAGTCGAGTGTCTGATAAAGTTCCGCACGACTCTGTAGTGTGTCCAGCAGGCTTACCTGACTGCCTTGCTCACGCAATACTCGATAGGACTCTGTCGCCACCGCATTCATGGCTCGAAATACAGTCAATGGATACAATACCAGGGAGATATTAGCGGCTGCTAACTCAGTGACACTATAAAGTGAGGTCTTACCAAACTCGGTAATATTCGCCAAGACGGGTTTGCTCAATTCTGTACTAAAACGCTGATAATCTTCGATTTGGATCAATGCCTCGGCAAATATAATGTCTGCGCCCGCTTCGATATACGCCTGACTACGTTCGATGGCCCGATCTAACCCTTCGTTTGCATAAGCATCGGTGCGTGCGATAATACTAAAGTCCGATTTTGTACGGCCATCCAAAGCCGATTTAATCCTATCAACCATAAGTTCTGTGCTGACTAATGTTTTTCCATCGCGGTGACCACAGCGCTTGCGTGCTTCCTGATCTTCAATTTGCATTGCCGCGACACCGACGTTCTCCAGCGCCTTGCAACATTTCGACGGATCGCCAAAACCGGTATCCGCATCCACGATCAAGGGTAACTCGACACGCGCGGTAATCCTTGCGGCTTCTTCAAGGACATTGGTTAACGTGGTTAAACCAAGATCGGGCAATCCAAAAGAGGCATTAGCGACACCCGCACCCGACAAATATAAGGCTTTGAAACCCGCGTCACGCGCCAAGATTGCACAATAGGCGTTAATGGTGCCGACCACCACCAGGGGTTTTTCTTGCTGCATAGCCTGATGCAAGGATATACGAGATTCAGCTTTTTCGGTCATAACACTTACCTGTTATGTTATTACTAGCACTTAAATCTAATTTCATCAGTTAAACCTCGCACCCATTTTGTCACCGCAGTGCTATTTTGAATGTAACTCCGGCATATCTCTAAATTCGTCCAAGGCCTCTGGATTGGCTAAGACATCCAGATTCTTGATCGGTCGGTTATGAATAACATTAGTCACCGCCAATTCTACAATCTTGCCACTGATGGTACGGGGTATATCCGCAACCTGGAAAATCTTGGCAGGTACATGGCGTGCGGTCGTATTCTGACGAATACTCTCTTTGATCAGCTCACGTAGTCCATCATCAAGCAAAAAGGAGTCCATCAGGCGCACAAACAATAGGATACGGACATCATTTTGCCACTCTTGCGCCACCGCGATGGCCTCCATGATCTGTGGCAATTTTTCGACTTGACGGTAGATTTCGGCGGTCCCGATGCGTACCCCGCCTGGATTCAATACTGCGTCAGAACGTCCGTAGATAATTAGACCGCCATTGGCCGTGCGTTCGGCGTAATCACCGTGCGCCCAATAACCGGGGTAGTCCTCGAAATATGCCGCTTTATAGCGTTTATTGTCTCGATCCTCCCAGAAGGCGACGGGCATGCTCGGAAACGGCGGCCTACAACAAAGTTCGCCCTTTTTTTGCAAAATCTCTTCACCACACTCATTTAGGATACGCACATCCATGCCTAGGCCTATGCATTGCAGCTCTCCTCTGTACACGGGTAACAACGGATTGGCCAAGGCAAAACAGGAGATAATATCGCTGCCTCCTGAGATCGATGCCAAAGATATGTCCTCTTTGATGTGCCGTTGCACATAGTCATACGACTCGGGCGCCAAGGGTGAACCGGTCGACAATATCAAACGTAGATCCGCCAATTCGTGTAATTGATCTGCGCTACTGTATTGCGCCTTTTCTAACGCCGCCAAATACTTGGCACTCGTGCCAAATACGCTAATGCGTTCTTCATGCGCAAACTGTAGCAGGCGGCCGCTGTTGGGAACCATGGGCGCACCATCGTATAACATGATGCCTGCACCAAGACTTAGACCACTGACTAACCAATTCCACATCATCCAACCGCAGGTCGTAAAGTAAAATAATCGATCGGCTTCGCATACATCGCAATGTAACATGAGCTCTTTTACATGCTGTAACAAAGTACCACCAGCACCGTGCACGATACACTTGGGTTTTCCGGTAGTGCCCGAGGAATAAAGTATAACCACGGGGTGCTGAAAAGGCAGTTGCGCATAGTCGATCGTGCTTGCGTCATTGCTATTTAACAGCTCTTGATAATGACTAAGGTCTGCCGGTTTGCCACTATTCGTATTTGTTTTAGACACAAAGGAAGGTGTTTTATAGGTAGTGGGTGAATCTGTATCGGAATGGATGTAAGAAACAAGGATAATTCTTTCTAAACAGGTGAGCTTGCTGCGCAACTGCTCCAGTACATCCCGTTTATCAATCGCCTTGCCTTTGAAAAAATAGCCGTCACAGGCGAATAATATTTTAGGCCGAATTTGTCCAAAGCGATCTAATACGGCGTGTAGACCAAAATCGGGCGAGCACGAGGACCAGATCGCACCTAGGCTGGTACAGGCCAGCATGGCGATCACCGTTTCAGGCATATTGGGCATATACGCCGCAATCCTATCACCCGGCACCACGCCTAAATTTCTTAAGGCCTGCGAAAGCTTGGCAACCTGTGCAAACAATTCTGTGTAACTTACGCTGCGGCGTTGTGTGTCTTCTCCCCAAAAAACGAGCGCGGGTTTGTCTGCAAGCCTAGAAGTATGCCGTAATAAATTTTCTGCAAAATTCAAACGACTGCCACAAAACCACTCATAACCGAGAAACGAATTATTTTCGTCTAGCACACTGTGCCAGGGTACGGAGAAACGTAACTCGGAAAATTCTGCCAAGGCGGACCAAAACTCTGCCTTGGAATTTATTGACCATGCGTGTAATGCCGGATAATCTGTAATTGAGAGACGATATCTATTATTGACATAGCGCATAAACCGCCACATCGCAGATTGCTCTACTTGCTCGGTATTGGGTTTGTAATGGATGGTGGGCATTACTTTAATTTAACGTTACATACGTAGCGCACTATCAAGTCGAATGGTAGAACCGTTAAGTAACGGATTGTGATAGATGTGCAATACCGTCTGCGCGAACTCATCTGGATCGCCAACGCGTTTCGGAAAGGGTATCGTCGCGATCAAGGATTCAATCGCCTTGTTGGGTAGACGGTCAAACAAGGGAGTCTTAAATAACCCCGGCGCAATCGTCATAACCCGTATACCAAAACGTGCGAATTCTCTCGCCAACGGCAGAGTCAAACTTGCCACACCGCCCTTGGAAGACGCATAAGCCGATTGTCCGGCTTGCCCATCATAGGCCGCGATAGACGAAGTATTGACGATGACACCGCGTTGTCCATCAATATCCGCTTCGTTTTGTTGCATGCTGTTTGCCACGGCTCGAATAACGCTATAGGTGGCGACGAGATTGATGGTGACCACTCGGGCGAACTCTGCGGTACTCATGCGCTTTTCCTTGCCCAGGATAAGCTGACTCGGCGCAACCCCGGCACAATTCACGGCCAAGTTAATACCACTCAGAAAGGAGCTTGCACGTAATACCGCAGCGTCAACCTGGTCTTCTTGAGTAACATCGGTTTTTACAAACAGCGCATTGGCCCCTAAGCGTTTTTGCGCTAGCATCCCGGCCACGTCATCGATATCCAGGATAACCACTTTACCATTATCGGCTACAATTCGTTTTGCGGTCGCATAACCTAACCCGGATGCAGCACCCGTTATCACTGCCGCAATATTTGGTGTTTTTCGCATAAATCGTCTCCGAGTTAAAACTCAACTATTTCGCCCATGCAGTCTCATAAACGCTCACTTATACCACGCTGGCAGACCCGCACGAGCAAGCTTGCTCTGGTTGGCGCGCTTCAACTTTTGACAAATCGCATTACCAACCACAATCAATTTTGTTAGATCAACACCGGTCTGGACACCGAGGCCATCTAACATATAGACCACGTCTTCAGTCGCCACATTACCACTAGCTCCCGGCGCATAGGGACAACCACCAAGACCGGCAACCGATGTATCAATCGTACGTATACCCAGTTCTAGACAAGCCAAAATATTGGCCAAGGCCTGACCTCGGCTGTCGTGAAAGTGTATGGCAAGCTGTTGCACAGGCGCGACTTCAGTCAATGCCCGGACAAGTTGCCGTGCCTGCTTCACGGTGCCAATACCGATGGTATCGCTTAGAGAAACTTCCTCGCAACCCATCGCCAGTAATCGCTGCGTGAGTTCAACCACCTTTGCATTATCTGTCCAACCTTCGTAGGGACATGCAAAAATACACGATATATAGGCACGTACCGGGATATTATTGGCCTTTGCCGTTTCCATTACCGGTGTAATACGGCGTATGGATTCTTCTATCGAACAATCAATATTTTTTTTACAGAAACTTTCCGAAACAGCGGTAAATACCGCCACGGCCTGAACCTTGACTTGCAGTGCACGTTGCAAGCCCTGCTCATTGGGGACTAAGGCACTGTACAGGACACTCGACAGCTTGTTGATACCCGCATAAACTTGCTCTGCATCGGCCAGACGCGATATTTTTTTCTCACTGACAAAACTACTGGCTTCTATATGGGTCAATCCAGTCTGGGATAATTGATCAATAAACTCGATTTTTTGTTCAGTCGTTAGATTAAATTTTTCAAACTGCAGCCCATCACGCGGGGCCACCTCAACCAGTTTGACTTTATCTGCTAATATATCCATGCGGCATCAACTACTG
Organism: Thiohalomonadales bacterium; assembly: GCA_048061555.1. GTDB lineage: Bacteria > Pseudomonadota > Gammaproteobacteria > SZUA-152 > SZUA-152 > JBGMRO01. Next base: position 5,174 of record JBGMRO010000231.1, read on the forward strand.
TGGCAACCAATCCGGCGAACGCTTTTCCAAGAAGGCGCTTAAACCTTCCTGTCCCTCGGCAGAAATTCTAAGTTTCGCAATGGTATTTACGGTATTTTGCATAACATCATCGGTGATGCCACTAAAAATATGACACATTATTTTGCACTCCTTTATCGCGCTTGGACCTGCGGCCAAGACTAGACGTAACTCTTTTTCTATGGCGCTATCTAAGTCACGTGGCGTAACCACATGATGAATTAAGCCCATCGCCTGTGCCAAATAGCCATCAAATTGTTTCGCAGATAAAAACAGGCGTTGCGCATGGCGGACACCAATCGCGTTGACAATATACGGCGATATCACTGCGGGCACGATGCCTAATTTGACCTCAGTGAAGGCATATCTTGCCTCCGAACTCGCAATGGCGATATCGCAACAGGCAATCAAACCCAAGGCACCGCCATAAGCCGAACCATTGATGCGTGCAATGGTTATTTTTGGTAACAGAAAAAGTGAATTTAGCGCCTGCGCCAGCTTTAAGGCATCGGCGTGATTAGTTTCAAAGTCCGCGTCCACCATATCCCGCATCGTATTGATATCCGCGCCACTAGAGAAGGTATTCTCGGCACCGGTTAGCATGACCACCCGGATGGACTTATCGTGTTTTACCGCGGATAGATGTGTCAATAAATTATTCACCAACTCACTATCAAATGCATTGTGCACCTGTGGTCGGTTTAGGGTTAAGGTACATACCCCGCGATCATCTTTATCTACCAATATGCTATCGGTCATTGTTCACATCCGAAATATACCATAGGCCGTTTTTGCTATCGGCGCGTTATTTGCTGCTCGCAGCCCCATTGCGACGACCCGACGTGTATCACAGGGATCGATTAGACCATCATCCCATAGTCTTGCCGAGGCATAGTATGGATGAGATTGGCTATCGAACTGCTGTATAATACCCTGTTCAAAAATCTGCTTATCCTCCTGCAACCCTGTCTTTCCTGTGCTACGCAGTCGTTCTTCTCTTATGCTGCTCAATACGAAGGCCGCCATTTCACCACCCATGACCGAGATGCGTGCATTCGGCCACATCCAGAGCTGATTGGGACCATAAGCTCGGCCACACATGGCGTAATTTCCTGCACCAAATGAACCACCAATAATCACGGTAAACTTCGGCACAGTAGAACACGCGACCGCCATGACCATCTTGGCACCGTGTTTTGCGAT
>JBGMRO010000232.1:0-6379 GCA_048061555.1 Thiohalomonadales bacterium
ACAACATCGGTGACGCCGAACTGCGGGCAGTCTGGACCGATCCCGATTTCGATACAGGCCAACGGGCCGTCTACTATGCTCGTGTGCTTGAGATCCCGACGCCGACGTGGCAGGCTTATGATGCCAAGTTCTATGGTGTAACAATGCCGGACTACGTGGTGTTGGAGCATCAGGAACGTGCTTACACCTCACCGATCTGGTATACACCAACGCAGTAACTTGGAGGTCGTCATTGTTTAAAAAGTGGTTACGCGAGCCCTGTTACATTTTTTGTTGATTGGGGCCGATCTTTTTCTTATTTTTGGATTGCAGAATGACGGCATTACCGATCAGAGCAAACGCATTGGTTGGTCGCGTTCATAGTTGGTTTATTGCATGGTTTGGGTTTGCAGGCGCGCTTGCCTAAGTGGGATTGCCAAAACAAGCCATTCCATTGTCACGGGTGTTCTTCAACGCCGGTGTTGAGATTGGGCAGATAGCGTTTATTACTGGCGTTGTTGTATTTTGCTGGGTACTGCACAAATTGAAACAGAAGAAATTTCTGGAATGGGCTGAAACACCCGTAATCTATACGATTGGAGGGCTTTCATCGTTTTGGATGTTCGAACGGGTGAGTATATTTTAACGGGTGTTCTTTGGTCCATTGTCTATTTAGACTTCAAGCCCCTGATGCGACTTTTCTAGCACGTTTAATACGGGATGTCCTGCTCGGTGTGTTTAGTGCGGCCCAAATATCATTTCGGGCCTGTAGGTTCATCCAAAACCCGGCTGTATTGCCGAAACAGGTTGCTAGCATAAGCGCGGTATCGGCCGTTATGGATCGGCGATCCTTGCAAAGTTCATTGACTGTTTTGCGACTAACGCCCATAGCTTTAGCTAACTGAGCCTGTGTAATACTCAAAGGGCTTAGGAATTCCTCAGTTAGCATTTCGCCTGGACTCACAGGTTTGCGTTTAGTAATATTCACAGTTCACCTTAGCGATAATCGTGGTTATCTAAATATATGTCGGTAGCTTCACCATGGGTAGCATCCCATTCAAATATCAGTCGCCATTGCTTATTGATTCGTATGGAATTCTGGTTCGCCAGCTTACCCGATAATTTTTCAAAATGATTGCTCGGTGGGCTGCGTAAATCTAAGTCACATGTTGCATCGTCAATAAGTTGTAACTTTCGAAATAGTCTATCACTAATGTCAGCAGGTATATTTTTACTGAGCTTGTTCTCCAGATAATAATTTTTGAGCCATTTATTTCTGAAGCTCTTAATCAAAACAATGTCCTGTACCATTTGTTGTTAAGTAACATTGTAACGCAACACATCTCACAGTGCAAACGCCGCGTTCCTGAATTTACCTCAGAAATAGACCGTTTTGTTCACCCTATTACTATTTATTTAACAAATACAATAATATAAAGTTTGTTATTAACATGATGATAGCCAAACCCTGCCAAAACAGCTTCGGATTTCTTTCGAGTAACGGTATCGAGGTTTCATGCATGAAGGCCTCGTTGGGTTTTGATAGGTCATGGATAAATTCGGACAATAATTCATAACGTTGTGCGGGGTCGATGTGTACGGCTTTATTGATGCTTCGATCTATCCAGGCAGGTATCATGGGATTGTATCGGTAACTTTTCTGGTATATCAAGGCCGACTGTTTGCGAGGTGTATCTGCCTTATCCATTTTTTCCCCGTACGGTAATTTACCAGTAAGCAATTGATAGCATACGACACCAAGTGAAAATATATCAGATCTGTTTGTGCCCGGGTGTCCGAGTAGATATTCGGGTGCGGCGTAGCTCTTAGTGCCGAGATTATTGATTCTTTCAATGGGTGTGGTGATTTCTGCGATCCCGGCTATTTTTGTGGAACCGAAATCGATGATCTTGACCACACCGTCTGCATCTAATAGGATATTTTCTGGTTTTATGTCTTGATGCAACATTTCTAAGCGGTGAAATGCACGTAATCCGGCGGCGACTTGTTTTATGATTTCACGCACTTCATAGATTTCAGGTCGCGGGTGTTCGTTGGCCCATTGTCGCAGCGTCGTACCGTTGATATATTCCGTTACAAAATATAACCATTGACGTTTTTCATTTTGTTTATAAACTGAGACAATATTTTTATTTTTTAATCTTTTGCCAATCCATTCTTCACGTTGAAAGTTCTCGATATAGGTGGGGTCATCTTCAAAATTGACAGAGGGCGTTTTTATGACGACTTGCTGTTTAGTTTTGATATCTTCCGCTTTGTAGACTTGGGTGCGATTACTGGCGTGAATTTCTGATAATATTCTATAACCCTCTAATACGTAACCCACATTGAGCGGCGGAGGGAAGGGTAACTCGGTTAGTTTTTGGTAGGCTTCACCCTCATCTTGACTGGCGAGGGAATCAATATGAATAATTTGGCAAGTTACGTTGTCGTGACTATCGTTTTCCAAGGCGATCAGTGAAATTTCTTTTGCCGCTTTGTCTAGGTCGGTCAAATTAGTGAGTATGGAAGCGATGATGTCCTTATCCGAAATAAAATCATGCACACCATCAGTAGTGAGTATAAAAAAATCGCCGGCCTCTACACCCGTGGTCTTGTAGTCTATATCGAGATGGACATCGATACCCATCGCTCGATTTAAATAGTTTTTATCTTTTGATACCCAGACACGATGATCATTCGTGAGACATTCGAGTGTTTTGCCCTGCAGTCGGTATATCCGGGAGTCACCGACGTGTAAAATGTGGGCGGTAACGGATTTGACGATTAAGCAGCTAAACGTCGTGTGCATACCATGGCTATTATTTTCGTATGCTCTACTTTTGCTGTATAACCAACTGTTGATCGCAGTTAGGATTTTTTGACCGGATGTTTTTACCGTCCATGACTCTGGAGTGGAAAAATAGTCTGTTAAAAATCCTTTCACCACAGATTCACTGGCTAGTTTACCATTTTCACTGCCGCTCACACCGTCGGCGATAACGGCGCAAATACCTTTATCACTTAGCAAGGGTTCGTCTGGCAGAATAGCACCGTAAAAATCCTGGTTGTCTGTTTTTATGCCTTTGTCGGAGTATTGTCCGATCGTGATTTGAAGTTTTGCTGTCATATTATTGTTTTTATGCAAATGTATGTATAACCAATTTAACCACCCAAGAGTGCCTTTTTTAATCCGCTATCTGCGGGTTCATCACCTAACCAAACTTTTCGTAGCGCCTTATTGAATTCCTCTCCCGGAATCGTACCCTTCAGCTCGTTATTTATGCTAACTTGGGTGCCCGTCTGTGGTAGATAATCCAGTAATATGACATCGCCTTTTTTTGTATCGGTAAAGAGGTCATTGAATTGGTTTAATGCAGCCTTTAGTTTTTCAAACTGTTGCGGGCTGTTGTTTTCTTCGAATCCATCTGTCCATCCGCCAGTAATTTTCTTTTTTGACACACCGTCGTATAGAAAGTGCATTAGCATGCGATTGGCAGCAATACTAGAAATTAAGGTCTTAGCAGAATTGGATGTGGTTTCTACATATAAAGCACCGATGTAAATGTCGAAAAAAAACTTGCTTCGAATGCCTGCGCCGTTGAGTTGTAATCTTGTACTATCCGATAGTGTCGCTTTCTCGGGGATGGTAACACCGCTTATCTCCTTAGCGGCTAAACTGCTACAGCTCAATAGTAAAAATAGAGCAACGAATTTTAGTAGGTTTTGCTGTATATTTGTCATAATGAGTCTCGCGGGTTGATTGCATCGGCTATTTTTATTTCGCTAGTATCTTGATCTCTGAAACTTGAGTCATTGGTAGTATATAGGTAGTAAACCTATATTAAACCTATAGTAAACCCGAATCCCCATGAATTGAAGTGACTTTCGATGTATAATGTGTAGTTTTGTAGTGTAGGAGGTAGAAGATGCAGGGTGCCAGAACAATGGATGAGTATATACGCATATTAAATGACATCTTGGATGAACTCGCAGATTTGCGTGCTGCGATAGAATACGACGAAGAATTTATGGAGGGTTCCATGAATCTTGTCGTCCCCTTAGAAGAAGGCGTGAGGACGTTGTTGGCTGATATCGATGCGGGTACGTATGAATTTGCAGTGGGTGAATTGGAGTTTGTTGAAAGGGCAAAAAATACCAATGAGCTTTTATTACCTTTTAAGACGTTGTTTTTGCGTATAGATGCAACACACAGGCAGGGGTTAGAACAGTAGTCGCTTGCTGCTTATTTTAAGTGACTGTCTATTTCAAATTGCTCTTTATTTCAAATTGCTCTTTATTTTAAGTTACTCTTTATTTTAAGTTACTCTTTATTTTAAGTTACTTTGTTATTTTAGGTTGCTTTTTATTTTAGGTTATAGTGTTTTTTAATAGGGGAGGTTATGCGCCACTGGCAAGAGAGTCCTTGGCTAAAACTGACCAGATCACCTTCAGTTATGGTTACTGATTCGCGACTTCCACTCTTGTCATTTGCTTCGTGTCTTATGGTGATTATCGCTTCACCTTCCAGGATATAACAGGTTTCGTTTTGCTCATAAAGCCAATCAAAAGTTGAAACCTCCTTGCTCCAGATCGGCCAGCGATCTATCGCTAGGGTGTCTAACTTGATGGGGGTGACATTTTTTTCGATCGTGATGCCCGACATCATTAGTGCCTTAGTTTGTTATTTCGGTGACGCATTATAGACTAAAAGCGACCTTTATGATTTATTTTTTCTGCCTGTACATTCTTCAGGTAAAATAGGCAAAAATTCTGTATCATGCTGTTAAATAACAAATAATTACATGCATACACTGCTAGCCGACTATCACTAAATGTAGGTTTAGCTGGATGGCTGAGAAATGATATAGTTAGTGCGTATTCCTAGAAGGCGACCAAGTATGAACACAGAAGTGAATCAAAAGCGTATTAATTTTACCACAAAGGTTATGGAGATATTGCAAAGCTGGGGGCTGACCGCTAGCCAGCAGTCGGATTTGTTGGCGATGCCGGGTGAGGTTCGCTCACGTCACATGCGCCAATACATCGAAGGCACTCCGTTTCCAGAAGATGTACAAATTGATGTTCGCGCCGATCACATCGTTGGAATATCAGACGCCTTACGCACCTCATATCCGCGCAATGTCGAAATGGGTCCTTTCTGGATGAAGCGAAGCAATAAGTTGTTTGCGCATCGCAGCCCGATTATTTGCATCCTTGAAGATGGTCTTAGCGGCCTGCTTTCTGTGCGTACCCATCTAGACTGTGCCTATGGTTGGCATTTAGATGATTTGCAATCTAAAACCAAAAAAGACTAGATAGTGTCCGTCATACAAGAACCGCTGATCGATTCAGATTGGCGCCAGTATTTCGAATGCCGATGGCGTATTTTGAGAGCGCCGTGGCTACAACCGCGTGGGTCGGAACGAGATGAGCTAGATCCTATAGGTTCTATAACGGAAATCGGTGACCTCGAAAGTCGGGACCTTGCATTACTTCCGATACGACATCTCATGATAAAAAATGACGCTGGCGATGTTATCGCCGTCGCTAGAATTCATTCGCTAAATTCTAGCGAGGCACAAATACGTTATATGGCGGTGGATGAGCACTATCGTTGTCGCGGTCTCGCGAGTAAAATGTTGCAATATTTGGAGTGTCTGGCAATTCAGCGAGCGGGTAAGCGTATTTTTCTCAACGCGAGAGCTAATGCACAGCGATTCTACGATAAACACGGTTATGCGGTCATTGGTCACGGTGAGTTATTGTTTAATCAGATCGCACACGTTAAAATGCGTAAGTTCCTCTAAATTCAACTCAACACGAGATGTAGTCAATGACAAATAAATCCATTTACCGGATCGTTTTTTCGAATCATTCTAATATTTATGAGATATACGCGACCACAGTCACGTCATCTGATATTTTAGGGTTTGTCATGGTCGAAGGTATTTTGTTTGGTGAAAAATCCGGCCTGGTGATCGATCCAGCAGAAGAAAAATTAAAGACCGAATTCGAAGGCGTCAAGCGGACCTTAGTTCCCTTGCACGCCATCGTCAGGATTGACGAAGTCTCTAAGCGCGGCGCGGCGAAAATTCTCGAGTCGGATGGCAGTAATACGGGTGTGGTAAATTTTCCGTCGATGTTAGGCGGCGGCAAGAAGGATCGTGACGATAAGAAATAATTCGTGCGGCTAGATTACCTGTTGCGACTTAGCGTTAATTGCGTTATTTGCGATTAAATAAATTTGCGCCCATGCTTAAACGGCTCATTCCCATTAACGCTATTCAGTGCCCATCTACAACAAGCACTATTTAGGGCCCGTCCACAAACGAGGATATTTCACCAAGATCGACTGCTCTAATGCATCCATGCATTCGCAGCATAAGGCCATCCATGG
>JBGMRO010000233.1:0-6377 GCA_048061555.1 Thiohalomonadales bacterium
GGCTGGCGGCTGAAAGCCAAGTCGACGCACAATTATTGGCGGGTGCGACACATGGTTAATAAAGGTTAAAGGTTAAAGGTTAAAGGTTAAAGGTCACGCAGCATGCATGTGAGAGCTATAAATATCGAATATACGCTATAGGCAGGTAGAATAGAACCATGCGTCTTGCGTAAGGTCATTAAATGCATCTTGTCGGTTACGGACCTCAAAACATTGTGTGACACCCCATTGCGAAACCTTTAAGAGGACGGTCGAATCGTTTGGCATATAAGTGTCTTCTATTGCGCTATTCTTACGATTAATGCTAGCCAACAGTGTACCTTGAGATTCACTCGGCATTAAAAACGCAGGGTGGATAACTTTTTCTGACCTATTGAATTTATTAATCCGATCCCAATTAATGCTTAGGTCGAGGCTTGCTTGTTCTGGTCCTCCTAGAAGCGAACTCGACCCTAGCGATCTTTTTACTATTTTGGTACGCGGCATTGGTGGTATGAGTGGCTGCCGAGATACGTCGGTACCTGCTAGCGCACTATTATTGTCAACTTTTTGTGCTGCATCCACATTCTGCGTTTGCTGTGGCAATGATAATACTGCAGTACGATCCTGCTGGCCTGGTATAGCTTCCGAGGTCATATGAATTATTAATGTAGGCGTACGTTGATGGGCTGTAAAGGCGTGATTTTGTATGGACGGTTCTACGAGTGGATACTTGTTATATTCATACAATAAAAAGACGTGAAAAATTATCGCCAGTAAAAAAAATACGAATAAAGGTAACGGCCGATTCAGGTCACTATATTTTGGGACAGTATAAAAACTATCTCTGGCAGCGATCATCGGTGACTTCCCTCCTTATAGTTCCAGACAATTTTCCCTTAGCAAAGTTTAGTTTCTACACCTAAATTATTTTTATTGCATGACAATCATAAAAATAAATTATCTACTCTTATCTTATTATAAACCACCTTCGAAGATGTGGACCTCCGTTCCCACCGCGATTCTGTCATATAGCTCGATGACCTCTGGATTACGCATTTTTATACAACCATGAGAACTTGCCAACGCCATTGGATCGGAATCGGGACAACCATGTATATAGATATAACGACGCATCGTATCGACCTTGCCGAGCCGGTTTTTTCCCACCTCGAGGCCACTCAGCCACAAAATTCGCGTTAATATCCAATCTCGGTTTGGGAACTCCTGTCGCATAGTTTCAGAAAAAACCTCTCCGGTAAAGCGCCGCGCGACAAAAACCGCGTTTTCCACGCAATTCTCGCCTACTTTGGCACGTACCTTATGTCTACCTCGCGGGGTACATTCACTACCATAAGATTCGCCAGGTCCATTTGTTGCTGTAGAAATCTTGACGTCCATAATATTCTTACCGGCATGATAATATTGTAGACGTTGATCTTTTATACTAATTTTGAGTTGAGATGATGACATAACTTCCATAAGTAATAAGCGAGGTATTTCGCGCTGTTCGTCGCGACCACTTAAGCTAATCGGCGCACCATGTGCTAAAGGGGTTTTTGATGAGACTTACATTGTAGTAACGGATATCACCCGACACCTCAAGTCCTATCCAATCAGGCTTGAGGAAGGCTTCATCCTCTTGCGACAATTCTATCTCGGCCACTATCAAACCTTCGTTGGCACCGTGAAACTGGTCAATTTCCCATATGTGTGGCCCGTTGGGAACGATATGACGTGTCTTTGTGATAACGGGACTCTGGCAAAGCTCTTGTAACATCTCTTCGGCATCGGCAAGCAATAATGGGCATTCATATTCTTTACGTGTAATGCCAAGTGTCGCAGATTTTATATTAAGGCTGGCTGAATCACCACTGATCCGAACCCTCACGGAGGCCTTATCTGAGCCTAGCATATATGCCTGCTTCATATTAATGGATTCGGTCACCCTATTACGCCATGCATCGGTAAGCAATAAAAATTTTCTCTCTATTTCTGTCGCCATTTTATAATTAACCCTATCAATGAATGGTTTCCCTCAGTAAAGTGTACCGCATAACAGCTACACTACACGACGTAACTCCTTCGTAAAATAGTGAACTATTCCAACTATTTTCGCTCTTAATCGTTGTTGCCTCGGTCCATTAGTGACTATGTTTCCGAGTTCAAGATTAGGCGCGTATAATTAAATCGAAAATATCTGACCTGCAGCTACTCTGGCTCCAGTAAATTGGGCCTCAGTGAATTGGGCGTCAGTGCTTTTGGCTTCAGTAAATGGATTTTAAATTTTCGGTAGAAAATAATCTACATTTCTATTTGGTTAATAAATGACCTCTTCCAAAATGCGATTTCTCATCACTCTATTACTGCTGTGCGTTTCTAGCGTGGCAACCGCGTTTGATCAAGCACCCAAATTCACCTTGAATGATCTAAAAAATACACCTGTCTCATTGTCAAATTTCAAGGGTAAAGTAATTTATGTCGATTTTTGGGCTACATGGTGCGGACCTTGCCGAAAATCTTTTCCTTGGATGCAGCAGATGTATGAGAAATATCATGATTTAGGCCTAGAAATTATCGCCATCAGTCTAGACGGCAAAAAAGAAGTCATTAATCGTTTTTTGAAACAGACCCCAATTACCTTTACTATCCTCAGAGACCAACATAACCGGGTTGCCTCCAAATACCAAGTCAAGGTTATGCCATCCTCTTTCCTAATTGACCGTGACGGCAACTTCTATTACCGCCACGGAGGATTTAATGACAGAGACAAGGCCAAGTTAGAAGAAAATTTTAGAGATCTATTACTTAACTAAAACGGCAACTGTATAAGGCAATCCAAAGCCCAAACCTGTACTGGCTATCGTCTGGTGCTCCTATTCGGATTACTCAAATTAATTCAAACTCAAGATAGACTATTGCCAACCAGTAATATACCCTAACGAAGCATTTATCTGCGTCAATCTTCCAAAATAATCTACTACACTTACAAGAAGATGGAACAAACTCAAATAATCACCTTCAGCTGAACATCATAAAATGGCCGCCATTTCAGCATTTTCAACTATTTGTAAAAAAATGAGCCCATTTTTAACACAATCAATTGCATAAACCACATTGAAGGAAATCAGTATGCCTAAAGCGGATTTTGGATTAATCGGACTAGCAGTCATGGGGCAAAACTTGATTCTTAATATTAACGACCATGGCTTTCGTGCCGTGGTTTATAATCGTACTACCGCCAAGGTCGATGATTTCTTAAATGGTGCCGCAAAAAATACTGATATCATGGGTAGCCATAGCGTAGAAGAGTTTTGCAAAAGCTTGGCCAAACCACGAAAAATCATGTTAATGGTTAAAGCAGGCGATGCCGTCGACCAATTTATTCAACAACTACTGCCACATCTAGACAAAGGCGACATCATTATTGATGGCGGCAATTCCTTGTATACCGATACCGAAAGACGTACCGAGGCATTGGCCGAAGCAGGTATATTATTTCTAGGCGTCGGCGTATCGGGTGGCGAAGAAGGCGCTAGGCACGGTCCCTCTTTGATGCCAGGAGGCAATCCGGAGGCTTGGCCACAGGTTAAACATTTATTACAGACTATCGCAGCTCAAGTGGACGGCACCCCGTGCTGTCAATGGATAGGAACCGGTGGTGCCGGACACTACGTCAAAATGGTACATAATGGAATTGAATATGGCGATATGCAACTCATTTGCGAAGCCTATCAGTTAATGCGAGACGGACTCGGACTATCAGTGGTGCAAATTGCAGATGTGTTTCATCAGTGGCAACAAGGCAGTTTAGATTCGTACCTAATAGAGATTACCCACGAAATATTGCTGGTAAAAGACACAGACGGCGAGCCCATTGTCGACAAAATTTTGGATACCGCAGGGCAAAAAGGCACCGGTAAGTGGACAGGTATCAATGCCCTGGAGATAGGCATCCCTTTGACGTTAATCGGTGAAGCAGTTTTTGCCAGATTTTTATCTACCCTAAAAGAACAGCGTGTGCAGGCCTCAAAAATATTGAGTGGCCCCGAATCACAATTCAGTGGCAATCAGCTTGATTATGTCAAATACATTCATGATGCATTGTATGCCTCGAAAATAATCTCCTATACGCAAGGTTTTATGTTAATGAAGCAAACCTCAGAAAATAATACTTGGGCCTTAGACTACGGCAATATTGCGCTCGTATGGCGTGGCGGTTGTATTATTCGCAGTCGTTTTTTAAATAACATTAAAGAGGCATATAATCAGCAAGCGGACTTGAGCAGTTTATTACTAGACGACTTTTTCAAAAATGCAGTGCAGGATGCGCAAACCGGTTGGCGTAAGGCCTTGCAATGCGCAATCGAATTGGGCATACCTACCCCAGCTTTTTCTTCAGCACTCGCATTTTTTGACGGATATCGTAGCGCTAATGTACCTGCTAATTTATTACAAGCACAACGTGATTATTTCGGTGCCCACACCTATGAACGCATCGATCAACCACGCGGAAAATTTTTCCATACAGAATGGATTAATGCCGAATAGAATAATTTTGAATAAATTACGCCAAAGATAATTTGACTGACCACCGCGTACACACATTAAAAAACAAATGTTGCCGGAGTTTCGAAATGAATGAACCCTGTACAATAATAATTTTTGGCGCTACCGGCCACCTTTCCCGCAACAAACTCATGCCCTCGCTTTACCACTTAGAAGCAGAAAAAATGATACCCGAAACCAGTAGGATTCTTTGCCTTGGGCGTAGTGACTGGCAAGACGATAGCTGGCGAGATGAAATTCGCGGAATGATGCACAAAGTCCGCGGGGGTTTAGATGAAGAAGTATTTTCTAGATTTGCTGCTCGCATACATTATCTACGCGGGGATTTAACCAGCGATGAACTCTACGATGATTTGGGTAATTTACTAGACTCCAACCAAGATTTCCCTTCAAATGCGGCCATTTATATGTCTATTCGACCTGCTGAGTTTGGACTGGTCATTCAAAAAATGGGAGAAGCCCATCTACTAGAAACGGAACACGGTTGGCGTCGCGTGGTCATTGAAAAACCCTTTGGAACAGATCTAGAGTCCGCTAAGGCCTTGCAACGAAAACTCGACCGATATCTCAATGAAACGCAGATTTATCGTATAGATCATTATTTGGGAAAAGGCACGGTACAGAATATCCTCGTATTTCGTTTTGCCAACGTTATGATGGAACCCTTATGGAATAGAAATTATATAGATCATGTACAAATAACTAATTCTGAGACTGACGGTATCGCTAGCCGCGCCAATTATTATGATACTGCCGGCGCAATGCGGGACATGGTGCAAAGCCATTTACTGCAATTATTAACATTAGTGGCGATGGAACCCCCTGCTAGTATGGACGCAGAATCACTCAGGGATGAAAAAGTAAAAATACTGAAATCTATACGACCATTATCGCAAAGTTCAGTGCGTGTGCAGTCGTTTCGAGCCCAGTATGCTAGTGGTGTCGTTAACGGCGAAAAAGTAAAAAGCTACCTAGAAGAAGATGGTGTCGCGCCCAATAGCACCACAGAGACCTATTCGGCGCATAAATTTTACATCGACAATTGGCGATGGCGCGGTGTACCTTTTTACTTGCGTACCGGCAAGCGCTTGGTTGAGAGTAAATCTGCTATCTGCATACGATTTAAGCAACCACCTCAACATTTATTTCGTAATACCGTGGTCGAAAAACTTGACCCAGACTGGATATTGCTAGGCATTCAACCCGAAGAGAGTCTCAAGATCGAAATGCAAGTAAAACAACCGGGAATGACCATGAAGGCTCGTACCATTAGTCTTGATGCCAGCTTTACCCAGGCAGAGGATCGAAAACTCGATGCTTACGAAAGTTTATTGCTTGACGTCATTGAGGGAGATCAAAGTTTGTTCCTGCGTTTTGATGAGGTGGAATGGGCATGGCGAGTGGTTGACCCCATTATTCGCGCCTGGGCAATGGATACTGATTACATTCACACTTATGGGGCAGGTACTTGGGGTCCACAAGAAACACGCCGACTGTTTGAAAAGGAAGATCATTTTTGGCGTCATTCGCTATTACCGAATCAAGAGTAACAATCACAGGTTACCCATATTTATGGTAATACATCTATTAACATATATTTCGCATTAAATTCAGATGGTGAAAAAGGCCCATGAATTTTTTTGCCCATTTACCGCTCTTTTAATACTGGGTAACCTCAGTGCTGAACCCACCTATGCCGCTTCGGTAAAAATCAACGGCTTACTAGAAACCACTATTCGCAGTGATGCTCATTTCGATAATTCCAAAAGTTCCGATATTGTGCAGGCCTCGGTTGAAATTGCCATTAATGCAGAAATATCAAAGTGGGT
>JBGMRO010000234.1:0-6344 GCA_048061555.1 Thiohalomonadales bacterium
AGTTTAAATCAGTTTCACAGCCATTTTCTGATTTACCATCACAATTCGCATAATTTTTCCTACAGCTTTGCACAGAAATAACACCTCCATCACAGTTGCCAACACCATTACTGATTTGAAAGCTCGCATTTTCATCTATCTCTCCGTCGCAGTTGTTATCCTTACCATCACACAACTCAAGTGCACCGGGTCTTATTGTCGCATCGTTATCATTACAGTCTTGTGTGGCCGGAAATCCATCTCCATCATTGTCGACAGTGCCGATGTTAGTGGCGGTCGGAGCGGTGAATTGTTTTTGTTGCACTGCGGGACTGGCTTGTTTTTCAACGGTGGATGTAGAATTTTCTGGTGGTATTGGGGTGCCATCGCCGATTGTACTAATCGATGGATCACACATGGCGATTACTGAAAGGTCAGTAAAAGTATTGCTGTTTACGACAATACCTTTATTATAGTTCAATCGTTTCCCATTGTAACGATAATAGATGTCATAGCTGCCCGCAGGTAAGAAATTAAACTCGAATTTTCCGCTACTGTCTGTAATCACATTAAATTGTTTACCCGATATGTACACCATCATACCGTCTAAACCACCCTGTCCACAGAAATCTACTTGGCCTTTTATGCCACCTGAATCTTTTGCTTGTGCTAGTGGAAGTAACATTGCATAAAGCATAAACACAAAAAAATATTGTCGTATCGACATCAAATATTCATCCCCAACATAATTCAATTAACTGAGATATTACTCAGATTCGGATCCTATTTTACCAATACTCAGTACCGTACCTACGTAAGATTATGCATGCCCGGTGGTCACCCAGACGGAAACATCCAGCCATAACCCTCGCTGCGAAACCTGTTTGGTTATTCGTTCTAAATGAAGCTGCCTAAACTTAGGAAGTTGCGCGGCAGATAACTGCATCAAATATCGACGAAAGCCGCTGTTCCATAACACTTGCCACCACTCTTCAGCATCACGTAAATGATATCCCACTTGAATTTGCTTGACTTCGACATCTTGATAACCCGATTCAAGCATGAGGCCTTGACACAAGTCCCTGTCATATAATCGTCGCGCCACCATTGATGACTCATCCATTGGTACGCCGAATTCTACTATATCCTTAATAAAATCTTCCACCATAGGCTGAAATGCATCTTCTGTAAAGCTAGTGAACAACACGGTTCCACCCGGCTTAGTGACACGGCGCCACTCGGTCAACGCGGTCGACATACTAGGCATAAAAAACAGCCCAAATGAGCAAGTCACTGCGTCGAAATAATTATTTTTGAAATCCAGCGCCTCGGCATCCATGGTAAATAAGTCAATATTTGTCAGTCCCATTTTTTGAATAGACTGCTCGGCCTGCTCAAGCATATTCTTTGACAAATCGACGGCTAAGACTCTACCACGCGCTTTAACCGCCTGTGCGATTGCTATTGCCACTACCCCAGTCCCCGTAGCGACATCAAGAATTTTGTCGCTTGGTTTAGGTTCTAAAATCCGTACTAGGCGGTCCGCACAGAACGGAAAAAAGCGTAAGGCCGTATGATTATAACTGGCAGCAATGAAATCAAAAGCTTCAGTGATCGATGTTTTTTTGTCGGCGTTATTCGGCATTTTATTAACTTCTGATTCCCTTACCGGTATTGAGCAAATACAAACAAAAGGTATACAGACTAATTATCGCAATAGAAATTATTAAGTAGGAATGTAGCAAGTTGGTATCGCTGGTACCTAAAAATCCATACCTAAAGGCATTAACCATATACAGGATGGGATTAAATAAAGAAACAATCTGCCAAAAATCCGGTAACATACTGATACTGTAAAATATTCCACCTAAGTAAGTTAATGGCGTCAGTACAAAGGTAGGTACGATCGATATATCGTCAAAACTATTGGCAAATACCGCGTTAATAAACCCCGCTAGCGAAAATAAAATCGATGTCATCATGATGATACTAACGACGACAAAATAACTATATACTTGCAGCTGGGTAAAAAACAGCGATACCACGGTAACGGCAGCGCCAACGATAAGCCCACGCATTAACCCACCCGCCGTATAACCTAATAGAATAATATAATTTGGCACTGGAGAAACCAACATTTCTTCTACATTACGTTGAAATTTTGCGCTATAAAATGAGGACACCACATTACCATAGGAATTCGTAATGACCGACAACATGATTAAGCCCGGCACAATATAATCCATATATTTAAAACCATCCATATCGCCGATTTGAGAGCCGATCAGGTTCCCAAAAATAACGAAGTACAAGGCCATAGTAATCACCGCCGGCAAAACGGTCTGTATCCATATTCGTAAGAAACGTCGCAATTCGCGAACTACAATGGTACGTAGCGCTATATATTGTTCAGAAAAATCCATGCAGCTCCTGTGGCGTTATAAGCGCTTAGGCTAAGTGATCGTCGGCTGGCGATCATTGACCAACGCTAAAAATAATTGCTCTAAGCGGTTTTGCTTGTTGCGAATACTTTTTACAAATAATTTTTTTTCAGACAGGTAGGCGAATAATTGATGTAAATCACCGCCCGTCGATATATTGACATCAAGTTGCTGTTGAGAAACTCGGTTAAACGCTATTCCAGGCAACGACAATTCTATGTCTGACGACAGCTCCACATCTAATACATAACACTCCGCTGATAACTGCGCCAGGAGTTTTGACATACTCGAATTTTCGACTATTAGTCCATTATTGATAATAGCGATATTTTTACACAGCCTTTCGGCCTCTTCTAAATAGTGCGTAGTCAAAATTATGGTCGTACCGTTTTGATTTAGCTCCTCTAGAAATGACCACATGGAATGTCGGATCTCGACATCGACACCCGCTGTGGGTTCATCAAGAATGAGTAACTTAGGTTTATTGACCAATGCACGTGCGATCATTAAACGACGCTTCATACCGCCGGACAATAGACGGGCAGAGTCCTCTCGTTTTTCCCACAATTGCAATTTTTCGAGATAATAACGTGCCCTCACCGCAGCGGTTTTTCTATCAATGCCGAAAAAACCAGCTTGATTGACGACCACCTCAAATATGGGTTCGAACACATTAAAATTAAACTCTTGCGGAACCAAACCCAGGAAACTCTTAGCCAAGGATGGCTGCAGATCGATATCGTGATCAAATATACACACCCTGCCACTGGATTTATTGACTAGAGAAGAAATGATACCGATAGCCGTAGACTTTCCTGCACCATTTGGCCCCAGCAGGGCAAAAAAATCTCCCGGTTGCACCTCAAGATCAATACCTTTTAGTGCTTGCACTCCATTAGAGTAGCTTTTAATAAGTTTTTCGATTTTTAACGCAGCCGGCATGTCTTTATCATGTAAGAAGAGGTTTCGGATATAAATAGAATGACTAATGTTGGGCTGAACTAGTGATATTTCAAGCCCTCATCTACTCAAAAAGTGTTGATTACTGGACCTATTTTGTGGCACGTGGAACCGGTCCATAAGGAGAATCTCGGACCTTATCGTGCTCATGCATACGATAGTGCGTAAACTCATGCTCATCATCGAAATGAAAAAAAGGATTTCCATCGATCTGTTCCTGGAGGGTCGCCGTAGTTTTTTGCGAATAATTATGCCCTGGGTGGATCAACGTGGCAGCTGGCAATTCTGCTTGTATTTTTTTAAGTGTATGGAACATTTGCCCCGGGTCTCCTCCGGCGAGGTCACAACGTCCGCAGCCAAAGACAAATAAGGTATCGCCGGCGATCAGATCGTTGCCAATATGATAACAGGCGGATCCCGGGGTATGACCCGGGGTATGTAGTATTTCTATGGTGGTTTCGCCTAGGATGATCCGATCACCGCCATGGTGTAACTCGCTAGAGGCAGACATGTCTGAATCCGCAAATGACCGCCATAATTGGGTCTCGGATTTTAACAGATGAAGTTGCGCATCATACTGGTCCAATACGCCATTAATTCCATTTATATGATCGGAATGGCTATGCGTCAATAGGATATCGGTCACCTTCAGGTCGTTCTGCTTACTAAAATCTAAAATCTCGTTGACCTCCCAGGCAGGATCGACAATCGCGGTCCGTTGGGTCTTCAAGTCCTCGATAAAGTAGATAAAATTTTCCATGGGACCCAATTCTAGGGCGTGAATTCTAAAACCAGCGGGGTCTTTTGTCATCGTGTATCCTTTATTTTATCCATATTGTCGCAGAGGGCAGCTAAACGCGAAAGCGCATTAGGCGGGTATTGCCGCTCTCGGCTACACCTGGTCACTATGCGACCTTCTCGGTCACTCGAGAATCGAAGCTATGCCTACATACCAAAACAAAGGGTATCCTATCCGCGTGGATAATTGTAGCGACTACCGTCAATTCAATCTATATTAAACTCGATCAATCTAACAAACTTGCCCCAAATTACCGACAATGCGTACAATAAGTCTGAATGAATAAACTAGCGCCAGACTTGAGCATTATAATCCCTGTCTTCAATGAGCAATTACGCTTGCCCGATTTATTGCATCAGTTGTCAAAACAGGTAGATATTGTTCTTCAATTCATTGTTGTCGACGGGGGTAGCAGTGATGCATCGCTACAAGTATGCAGATCGTTCTCAGCTCAGCACGACTGTTTGTGTCTGAATACCTCAGCAAGCCGACCTATGCAAATGAATCTCGGCGCGCAGCAAGCTAACGCACCCTTGTTATTGTTCCTGCATGCGGATTGCAGCATAGTAGACAAAAATTTGCTGAACCGTGCCCTACAACATTACCATCAGCGACGCCTTGCCTATGGCCATGAAAATATTGCAGGACATTTTTCCCTGCAATTTACCGATACTCAGAATTCGCATGCACTGGGATTTTATTTTTATGCCGCCAAGACCTCGCTAAACCGACCCGATACCATTAACGGTGACCAGGGTTTAATGATCAGCGCAGAGTTTTTTAAAACCGTGGGTTGTTTTGATGATAGCTTACACTTCATGGAAGATGCGAGAATTTCAAACCGAATTTTCGCTCAGGGTCAATGGTTCACCTTGCCGGGCACGTTACACACTTCCGCGCGCCGATTCATTACTGAAGGTTTGATAGAACGTCAAATATTAAATTCATTATTATGCAATCTTAACTATCTTGGTCTATTAAATAATTTTGAACAGGCCCAATCGGCATACCGGACACAAGCACAGACACAAGGTCTACGATTGCGCCCCTACTTACAAACTATTCACCAACTCATGTTCGCACAAGGGTTCAAACAAGCTATTTGTTGGTGGTATCGATCTGGTGCTTATGTGGCGAGCAACGCCTGGCAACTCGTCTTTAACCTTGATTGTAAACGTCACTTTGCATTAAACGACCGAGCCACTCAGGTTGAAGCAATAAAACTACGGCGGTTTGACAAATATTGTTCGTGGTTTTTTAGACTCGGCATCGTCAAGGCCATCACTGGCGTATTGACCATGATTTGGTTCTATAGACTTATGCTCAAACATCGTCAATGATCGTACACGCGGACATGGATGCATTTTATGCCTCGGTAGAGATTCGGGAAAACCCAAGCCTACGCGAGCTACCGGTAGCCGTCGGCGGCAACGCCAAGCAACGCGGGGTTATTTCGGCAGCCAATTATATCGCCAGACAGTATCGTGTACATAGCGCACTGCCGACAAAATTGGCCTTGCAACGTTGCCCGGCATTAGTCCTTCTACCTGGACGAATCGACCTATATGCCGAGGTATCAAAACAGATCCATGAAATATTTTACCGTTACACACCTTTAATCGAACCCTTATCATTGGATGAGGCGTTTCTAGATGTGACGCAAAGTGTGAAATTATTCGGGCCAGAGCACGATATAGGTAGGGCAATAAAAAAAGACGTATTACAAGAATTACAACTGGTCATCTCAGTCGGCATAGCCAGCAACAAGTTCATAGCAAAAATCGCCTCAGACCTAGAAAAACCCGATGGTTTTGTATTTGTAGAACCCGGCAGCGAGCAAAATTTCTTGGATCCACTACCTATATCTAGAATTTGGGGAATCGGCAAACGCAGCAATGAAAAACTATCCGCATTGGGTATACATACCATAAAGCAACTACGGGAATTACCGCGCAATTTTTTAGCTCAGCAGTTTGGGAAACACGGTACACACATAGAACAACTGGCCAACGGTAAAGATCCTCGTCGCGTGATATCCGAGCATAAGGCTAAGTCCATTTCAAACGAACGCACGTTTGCGACAGACATCCAAGACGAGTATGTCTTACTGGGCCAACTCTCAGATCTCACCGAGCAAGTGGCTTGGCGATTGCGAGATAAACGCT
>JBGMRO010000235.1:0-6332 GCA_048061555.1 Thiohalomonadales bacterium
GACCTTTAATTTATTATTTCTGTGTGGCTGTGAAGAATGGCAACGTTTACAGGATAATTCTGATGCGGCCAGTGTTGGTGAGGTGGTCGGTCTGCCGAAATTTGATGTTGCGTAATTCCAAATATGCACAACTTCTTTCGCTTTTGAAAAAAATTGCGGAAAAAAAGATAACCTGCCAAGGTGACACTCAACACAATTAACGTTTGCGTGTCGTGATATCTCGTGAGCAGCGGGCTCTTCCGGATGTACGCCGTGGCAGGCGTTTGCACAAAAGGCATCGCTATTGGTGTACTCCCATACAGTCACACTGACTGCACCAAAAAGCATAAAACCCAAAGCTAGGCTACCCAGTATGGCGATAACTCGTACGGTGAAAAAACGTCTAATTGCCTCTAATTTAATCATTATTCCATTACACGATTACAAATTTGTTGGTTATGTTCGAGGTATTTAATCTTAGAGTTGTATGCGCGACATTCGCATTGCACTGAATATAACACAAATAATTTTAATCTCTAAAATAAATTGTGGTTATCTCTAGGATTATTGGAGATTGGATTGTGGTGGCGATTTAGAGCGGCGGATAGTGTGTGGACATGCGATGAGTGTATGTCTTGTACGCCACAGCCACAGTGAGAACCCATTACATAGTCGTCATTACGCTAATGGTTATTATTGATATTGCAACAGCGTCATGTTTGGTGCGCCCATATTGTTTTGGCTTACACCGCTTGTTATTATCTTGCCGTTTGCTTTTATCGCCAGGGCGTAGGCGTAATCCTCGCTGAGCGGGTTGCTATTGGTCGTATTGTTGTGGACAACATAGCCTACCCCTGAAGCGAAGCGGGTATCCAGTATACCATTGGGTGTCAGTCGCCACACTGCCGAGTCAACATTGTTACTGTCAGATTCGCTACTGCCCGCGACTATAATATTCTCATGTTTGTCTAAGGCGATGGCATAACCACGATCTATACTGCGGTTACCGGAGCCTATATTATGCATCCAATAACCCTTGTTATCGGCAAATGAGGTGTCTAGTTGTCCGTTCATGCTAAATCGCCATACGACGATCGCTTGCGCGGTGGCGCTTTTCGAACTTGTACCGCTTACCAATATGCGGTTCTTGCTATCTATGATCAAGCTATAGGCCATGTCATTTAGGCCGCCACCCGCTGAACTATCGTGTACAACGAGTCCTCGACGATCACCAAAGTTGTCCAAAGGGCGACCCGCATTATCAAATTTCCACAGCGCCATATCTGTATTGCCGTCGATGTTTATACTCGATCCTGCCACGACAATATTGTCGAAGGCATCTACCGCGATGGCCGTCGCTGTGCTGAGCGGGGTATTGATATCACCGCCTAGACCGTTGTGAATGATATATCCCTTTCCGAACCCAAAATTTTCCGTATCGAGGATACCAAATGCATCGTAGCGCCACACGACGATTACGCGTTTTAATGCACTGGTTTCTGCTGTCCCGGCAACGAGAATTCTACCTGCATTGTCAATAGTGATGGCGTTACCAACTTCGCTTAGTCCAGGGCCTTTTATACTGCCTGAGGTAACGAAACCCTGTGGGCCGCCAAAACTTGAATCAGCTTTCCCAGATTCAAATATCCGAAAAACGATCATATCTCTATCGCCAAAATTGTCACTTGCACCCGATTGACCTGTGACGATAATTTTATTGTTACCATCGACGGTAATGGCATTTGCCTTATCATCGCTGTTAAAGCCTCGCGGATTTTTATATACAGCACCGTCCGGTCTACTCGTAAAAAAGTCGTTCACGCCACTCTCTTCAAATCGCCAAATGATGATGTCACTGGTTGCCGTAGATGTGGCAGTGGGTTCAGAACTATATTGACGACCGACCACGATTATTCCTTTCTTCGAGCTGATGGCCAGCGCCCGTCCTTCGTTTCCAAAAGGGTTTTGCACGCTAGTGACGATACTGCGGTAACCGTCGGTAGCAAACGATTTATCGAGTATGCCCAACCCATTGGCAGTTGCGGAGGTATAGATATCCTTGTTTTTATCTTCATCCCTAGCCTGAACATTCCAAAATGCGGTATGTGCGGCCGATATGTTTTGCACGGTGGCGAAGGTGTCGGTTGACCATTCTTTATAAATCGGTTTTGCAGTAAATTGATCAATAGTATTCAAATCATCGGCTGCAGAATATACCAATTGATATTCGATTCGCATACCGGGTATTTTGTGCTTGGCACTTTGCCAAGTGATGGTCATCCCTTTTTCGACAGGATCACTAAAATGCAGTAATTTGTGTGATATGCGAATCGGGTTAGAAGGGGGGGTGCTATTGCTATCGTAGGGATTATAGTCTTGCTCCAATTTATTGGATAGATCCAGTTCCTCCAGGCTGTCGACGCCGTCTTTGTCAGTATCAACCAGCCCGTAATTATCAAGAATTAATACATTATTTGCATTTACGGCATCGACCTTTAATCTAATCAGATCAGATTCTAATAGTCTTACGACACCGTATGGGGTGTTGTGGACATCAAAATCAACCTGAAAGGTATGGATGCCTTCGCGTAGCTTCATCGATATAGGGGCGATAAGTCCATCACGTAAGTGAAACGTAAAACGGGTGGCTATGGTGGTGTTTTGGTCTACCGTCAGGAATCCTTCTATGTCGGGGAGATTTAGCGAGGAACTGGTTATGGCTTTGGGTTCAATTATTTTGATCGTTGCATTGAAGGTGATTTTTGCTGGAGGTGGATCATCATCACTTAACGTACAGGCGTATAAAAAAGATAAAACGCCAAAAACCAATAAATGCCCTACGACTCGAAAGAATGTCTCCATGTGACCCGCCCTGAGTAATAATTACTTCTTGCCATACGTCTGCCTACGCTGAGTTGACAGTATAGGGGATTCGAGGGAAATAGTGGAGTATCTCGGCGGTATTATCTGGTATCGTATAAAACACTTAAATAAAATAATTTAGGTAGGTAGGTAATATATGGGTATTCAAATTTACAAAATATTCTACTGCCTATTAATCATTAAGTAGAACGCTCAGTCGGTCAATAGCTTGCCGCAGGTTGTCCATGCTGGTGGCAAACGAGAGACGCATATAACCCTCGGCGCCAAATGCTGACCCGGGTACCAGGGCGATACCGGATTTCTCTAAAAGGTATTCGCCGAACTGGACGTCATTCTGGATGTTGGCTAGCGAATCGATCGCGGATTGACAATTAGGAAATGAATAAAAGGCGCCCTGCGAAGGTAGACAGGATAGACCCTTAATCGCATTGATTGCGGGCACGATATAGTCATGTCGTTCACGGAAGGCCTTGGTCATAAGCGCGACACAGGACTGCTCACTTTGCAGTGCGGCTTGTGCTGCGACTTGAGAAATCGAGCATGGATTTGAGGTGCTCTGTGATTGGATTTTTTTCATGGCAGCAATCAAATCGGCCGGGCCAGCTGCATAACCAATGCGCCACCCCGTCATTGAGTAGGCCTTAGAGACACCATTCAATATAATCGCACGCTCATATAATTCTGGGCAGCTCATCAAAATATTGTGAAAGGGAGTATCGCCTAATAAAATGTGTTCATAGATATCGTCGCTGACGACTAAGACATCTGGGTGTTTAATTAACACATCGGCTAGCGATTGTAACTCAGCTTGCGTATACATAGAACCGGTCGGGTTCGACGGGCTGTTTAAAATGAGCAGGCGTGTCTTTGCCGTGATCGCGGCGTCAAGTTGCTCCGGGGTGATTTTAAAGGATTTTTCTATACCGCAAGAGACGATAACGGGGCTTGCGTCGGCTAGCAATACCATATCTGGATAAGATACCCAGTAAGGTGCAGGAATGATAACTTCATCACCCGTATTTAATAACGCTTGGGCGAGATTATAGAAACTTTGCTTACCACCACAAGAGACTAGGATTTGCTCGGCGCTAAAATCGAGATTATTATCGGTCTTAAATTTTTCGCGAATGGCTTGTTTTAGTTCGGCCGTACCATCGACTGCCGTGTATTTGGTAAAGCCGTCTTGAATCGCTTTGATCGCGGCTTGTTTGATATGGTCCGGGGTATCAAAATCCGGTTCCCCGGCACCGAGACCGATGATGTCTTTCCCTGTCGCCTTGAGTGCCTTTGCACGTGCGGTTACCGCGAGAGTGGGAGACGGTTTTATGCGTTTGACCCGATCAGATAATGCTGTCAATCCAATGTCCTTCTGTATAGTCCATACTGCCTGATGATAACGTCATGCTATTGTATGCAAATCTACCGCCAAAAGCATGCAATTTATCGTTATTGTGACCGTTAACAGGATATAATTAGACACCAACTATAAAAAAAAGAAAACATCTCAAAATGAGTAAAGCATTCAAATTACATTCTGATTTTAAACCCAGTGGCGATCAGCCCGAGGCGATCAAGAAACTTATCGAGGGTCTCGAAGCGGGCGAGGCCGCCTTGACATTATTGGGTGTGACCGGATCAGGAAAAACCTTTACCGTGGCCAACGTCATTCAGCATTTTCAAAGACCGACCATCATTATGGCACCGAATAAGACCTTGGCGGCACAATTATACGGCGAAATGAAGGGCTTTTTCCCCGAAAATTCGGTCGAATATTTTGTCTCGTATTATGATTATTATCAGCCAGAGGCCTATGTTCCAGCGTCGGATACTTTTATTGAAAAAGATGCGTCGATTAATGAGCATATTGAGCAAATGCGTCTATCTGCGACTAAGTCTGTATTAGAACGCAAAGATTGCATCATTGTGGCAACCGTTTCGGCTATCTACGGTCTAGGTGATCCAGATTCCTATATGAAAATGTTGCTGCATTTAGTCAAGGGCGATATGGTTCAGCAGCGACAGATCCTGCAACGTCTGGCCGAGTTGCAATATACCCGTAACGATGTCGAATTGCACCGTGGTAACTTTAGAGTGCGAGGCGACGTGATCGATATCTATCCTGCAGATTCTGACCGAGATGCGGTACGCATCGAACTATTTGACGATGAAATAGAGAGTATTGCGTGGTTTGATCCTTTGACCGGGGAGCAACTACAGAAATTGCCACGTATATCGATTTATCCCAAGTCCCACTACGTCACCCCTCGCCAAAAAATTCTCGATGCGATCGAGCTGATAAGAGAGGAGCTACCACCACGATTGGCGTATTTTCGCGAAAATAGCCGGCTAATCGAAGCGCAGCGCCTTGAGGAAAGAACCCGGTTCGATATTGAAATGATGTTGGAGTTGGGTTATTGCAACGGTATAGAAAACTATTCACGTCTGCTTTCTGGGCGCCAGGCAGGTGATCCACCGCCTACTTTACTTGATTACATCCCTAAGGATGCGTTGATGATTATTGATGAGTCGCACGTCACTATTCCACAGATCGGTGGCATGTATAAGGGCGATCGTTCACGCAAGGAAAACTTGGTCAATTACGGCTTTCGGCTGCCCTCGGCCTTAGATAATCGCCCGCTCAAGTTTGAAGAGTTTCAGCAACTACAACCACAATCCATATTTGTGAGTGCGACGCCGGGAGATTTTGAGGCGGCAAATTCGGGAGAGACGGTATTGCAGGTAGTCAGGCCGACAGGTCTGGTCGACCCTATAATCGAGATTCGGCCTGCGCTCACACAAGTCGACGATCTTTTATCCGAAATTGCTAAGCGCACTAAATTAGAGCAGCGTGTCTTGGTGACCACATTAACCAAACGCATGGCCGAGGATTTGAGTGATTACCTGTCTGAGCATGGTGTACGAGTGCGCTATATGCATTCTGATATCGAAACCGTTGAACGGGTTGAGATTATACGAGATCTTCGTTTGGGCGTGTTTGATGTTTTGGTCGGGATAAATCTCTTACGGGAAGGTCTCGATATGCCAGAAGTTAGCTTGGTGGCGATACTCGATGCGGATAAGGAAGGATTTCTACGTTCGGAGAGATCTTTGATACAGACCATAGGCCGAGCTGCCAGAAACATCCACGGCAAGGCGATTCTTTACGCCGATCGGACCACCAAGTCGATGCAAAAGGCCATCGACGTGACCGAACAACGACGCGAACGCCAGGAGGCCTACAACAAAGAGCATGGAATCACTCCAATGACCATCAAAAAGGCCGTTATCGATGTCATGGACGGCGTCTATTCTACCCAAAAACGACCGCGAGAGTACGCCAAGGTTGCGGAACAAACCATTCTCTATTCGTCTATGTCACAGAAAGAATTGCAGCAGGAAATACAAAACCTAGAGGCCCAGATGTTCAAGCATGCGCAAGATTTGGAGTTTGAGGATGCAGCACGTATACG
>JBGMRO010000236.1:0-6300 GCA_048061555.1 Thiohalomonadales bacterium
TCATTACCCGGTCTCCGAGTCAAATTGCTGCATTTTACGAAGGCCGTGAGTTTAGCAAGGCTGCTATAGAAGAAACCAGGAATTATTGTTTCCCCGCAGTAATCGTGATCAACAAAACTGCTGATACTATGTGGTTAATCATCGATGATTGGCGGTTTTCCTCCAATGGCCATCCCATAAAACGCATTAAGCGAGACTACTGGAAACAGCGCTGGAAAAAAATCGGTCTCTCAATGGCCCATCAATCTACCTTCGGCTGGACACTGATGCCAGAAGTCCGTGATTTGCAAATCGATGAAGGCGTCGGGGGGAGCATTCCAATAGAGATGCAGGCTGAGCCCTATACCATAAACGCTCGACTGCGCACGGGACAGTCTAAGCAAGGCCCCATGATCAGTGTCATCATTAATAATGTCACCTGCCCAAAAGATAGCGTACCTTAATGAATAGATACAAGATAAATCGATCGGTGATTTACGGAACCATACTACTCACGATAATATCGACTTTTGCTGCGAACGGTGAAATCCCACTACCTAAGGGCATTATCAAGCTCAACGGAGATCCAGCGCCGTCGTTGGTATTGACCGATATTGACGAGAATAAATTTGACTTGAAACAATACCAAGGAAAGTGGGTATTTGTACATTTTTGGGCAACTTGGTGTGGGCCTTGCCGAAAAGAAATGCCTACGATCAATCAAATTTACCCGCAGTTTAAGGATTCAAAACTTAAAATTGTAGTCATTAATACCGCAGAGTCTGAAGATATCATTTTTAATTTTCTCGGCATCGCCGCTCCAGATATGGTTCCGCTGCTCGATCGTGACGGTTTAGTCACTGCAAAATGGCGCCCACGAGGATTGCCATCTACCTATTTTGTGGACCCTAAGGGTAAACTGCGTTATCTGGCATTAGGTGGCAGACCGTGGAACGAAAAGACCTATATCGATTTTTTACAGGCACTCTCGATATCTCCTAATGAAATACAATAAAAAGTCAATATGAATAGGGTACGTTATGAATTCTAGTAAAAATAAAATACTCGCAAATTTCAATTTTTTTCTATGTAAACGCATGGTTTATGTTTTACTAGTTCTCATTCTATCGGCCTGCGCTACACAAGGATCATCATCCGGTAAAGACTCCTTAAGCTTTTCATATATCGAGACAACAATCGATAATTTACATGCTGCAATAAAAAACAATCAAATCGATTGTGTATCTATAACTCAGGGATTTATTCAACGCATTAAGAAATACGATCAAGTCAGTAGTCTCAATGCGATAATCTATCTGAACCCCAATGCACTGAGCAAGGCAAGGGCACTAGATAAACAGTATCAGATTGACGGTACTATGCAAAAGCTGCACTGTGTACCGGTCATCTTAAAGGATAATTTTGACACCGCCGATATGCCGACAGAGGCCGGTTCGATTGCCCTCCAGGGCTCCTATCCACCCGATGATGCATTTATGGTAAAAAGACTACGCCAGGCTGGCGCAATTATTATTGCGAAATCTAACATGGCGGAATGGGCCTTTAGTCCATACAACACGATTAGCTCGACCCATGGTGAGACTAAAAATGCCTACAATCTTAATCGGGTCCCTGCGGGCTCTAGTGGTGGCACGGCATCGGCGATTGCCGCCAATTTTGGCATTATTGGAATGGGTACCGATACTGGGAATTCGATACGCGGTCCGGCATCACATTTGGCCTTGGTTGGTATACGCTCGACGATAGGCGTCACGAGTAGAGATGGCATCATTCCCTTGTTACTCAACCGCGATGTCGCTGGACCACTGATGCGCAACGTGAAAG
Source organism: Thiohalomonadales bacterium (assembly GCA_048061555.1). Classification (GTDB taxonomy): domain Bacteria; phylum Pseudomonadota; class Gammaproteobacteria; order SZUA-152; family SZUA-152; genus JBGMRO01. The sequence continues at coordinate 1,825 of JBGMRO010000236.1, forward strand.
ACACTGCTATCGTATTTAGTATTATCGCAGGTTATGATACGGCCGACCCAATCACAATTACGCACAAGCAACACCAGGTAGCCGATTACAGTAAACATTTATCGGTGGAGGGTTTACGCAATGTACGCTTGGGTGTGCTGCGAGAGATTTATGATCCCAACACTGCGGATCAAGCCGTGCTCTCTTTGTTCCAAAGTGCGATTGAAGACCTGAAAAAAGCAGGCGCGATCGTAATAGACCCCATTTCCATCGATGACTTTAGCCAGCTCAGCAAGGCTACTGGTTTTTGTAGCCGATTTCGTTACGATATTAATAATTATTTGAAGACGCTCGGCGAAGCCGCACCGGTAAAGACCCTACAAGAGGTCGTCGAACAGAAAAAATTTCGTCCGGAAAATGAAGGTGCGATGAAATGGGCAATGTCCATTGCCGCAGATAGTAAACCATCCGAACAAACACCACCGTGTATCGATGTGCAGGGTGACCCACGTAGAAAGGCGTTATTGGATGCGGTTATTACCTTCATGGATAAACAAAAACTCGACGCGATTATTTATCCCTCGTGGAGCAACCCTGCTCGAAAACTCGGTGACAATGACAGTCCACATGGTAACAACAGCCCAATTATCGCACCCCATACCGGACAACCCGCGATAACGATACCCATGGGTTTTGTGGATGGAAATTTACCCATTGGTTTACAAATGCTCGGGAGACCATTCAGCGAAGAAAAGTTATTTCAATACGCCTATGCCTATGAGCAAGCGACTCACCACCGTAAACCACCACTACTCTTTCCCTAACATTTCATGTGAGCACATCTTTTTGTGCCCACAGGCCAATCTAGATATCAACACCAAAATATTAACGTCATCTCTTGTTCGATCTTAAAATTTGCCAATATTAAGAGGGAGAGTAGTTAACCTAGACTAATCAATGGCATCGCCACATCATATTTCATCAGAATTCATTAGCACATTTCCAGATTGTGTCAGTTAACCGCCCTTTCCACCTGTTTAACTTAGTATTAATGGCACTAGTTAGTGCCGGTCCACAAACAGGAGCGTACACAGGTGTTAATAATGAATATATCAAGCAGACCCACCTACCCAAAATTAGTGGGTAAACCCGCAAAAACTATCATTATCCTACGCAATACACTACTCACAATAGTGATGATTTCCGCACTATCTATAATGGAAGTATTGCATGCCGAACAAGATATTAAACACATAGATACAAAAAATGAACGCACCCGATTGAACGACGTTAGCAGTGGCAGTTTGTTGTTCAAGACCGATAATCCGGGACAGTATGCGCTCGCTACTACTGTACAAACAAATGTACAAATTGAAATCAATGGCTTAATACTACGGGCGGCTGTTACACAAACATTCACAAATGACAATGAGAACTGGGTAGAAGGTATCTACGTCTTTCCGCTTCCTGAAAATGCCGTCGTTGATCATCTGGAGATGCAGATTGGGGCAAGGCAAATCGAAGGGAAAATCCAAGAACGCTCTGTCGCCAAGCAGACGTATATGCGTGCGAAGGCCTCAGGAAAAAAAGCCTCCTTAGTGGAACAACAACGACCAAATATATTTACGAATTCAGTGGCCAATATCGCCCCCCATGAATCCATCAGCATTACGATTGAATACCAACAAAGCCTGCAATACAATATGGTCGATGGCTCGGGACAATTTCAATTTCGTTTTCCAAGCACAATAACACCCCGTTATACACCCGCAAGTGCAGTAACGCCTTCATCCACGACGGTAAGAGAAGAACCCCTAAATTTACATATACGGATCGACGCGGGTTTCCCGATAATAGATATCAATAGTCCATATCATAATATTAATGCTATCAATCTCGGAGAAAATCAATTCGATGTCTCTTTAGCTGACCCACTAAATTTCGAAAATCGTGATTTTGTGTTGATGTGGAGAAGCGAAGTTTCACATGATCCAATCACGGCAGTTTTTTCAGAGACTATCGAGGGAGATCAATACCACTATATTATGATCATGCCACCGACTAGCTCGGCACAAGGCGGCCAACCACTCCCCCGTGAAGTGATATACATTATTGATACTTCAGGGTCTATGTCCGGAGATTCTATCGATCAAGCTAAGTTATCATTACACACCGCCCTAAATCGCCTTAGACCCTCCGATAAATTTAATATTATACAATTCAATTCGAGCACCAGCCATCTATTTTCTAGTGCGAAATTTGCCAACATCGACAACTTAATCCAAGCCAATGACTATATAGATTCGTTGGTCGCAGATGGCGGCACAGAAATGTTACCTGCGTTAATGGCCGCTCTAGGCACACCCTCCAATCATGATGATAGCTATGTAAGACAAATTTTATTTCTTACTGATGGTGCTGTGGGAAATGAATCGCAATTATTTTCATATATAGAACACCATCTTGGTAACAATCGTTTGTTCACGATAGGTATTGGTACCGCCCCGAATAGTTACTTTATGACTAGAGCCGCCGCATTCGGACGCGGCACTTTCACTTATATTGCCAGCATCGATGAAATCCAAATAAAATTAAATCAATTGTTCGTAAAACTGGAAAGCCCCATACTACAAAATATTAGGATTTCCTGGCCAGACGATATGCGTATAGAGGCATGGCCAAAAAATTTACCTGACCTGTATTTAGGTGAACCGTTTTTACTCTCGGTAAAGGTTCTATCCGGCACTGGAGCAATTAAGATACGGGGAGATCGTGCCAACGAAGAATGGTATAGGGAACTTCCCTTACAGAAAAATAAAAGCAGCCGAGGTGTCGCAGCGATATGGGCTAGGCACCAAATAGATGCACTCACACAGCAAATGATGCTTACTAAAAATAAAAAACAGCTACAAGATCGCTTAACCAGAGTCGCTATACAACATCACCTAGTCAGCCAATATACCAGCCTAGTCGCAGTGGACATTACACCTAGCCGCCCCGACACAGAAACATTATTGACTGGCCCTCTGCCGCTGAGTCCAGCATCAAACGGTGATGAATCGTTACTGATCGCACAACTCGCCAATACGGCGACTCCTGCCAAACTTCACTTGCTCATCGGCGTAACACTTTTATTGCTTACACTGCTGCAAACCTCTGTATTTTCAAAATGGATTCAAAAAGGGTTCAAAAAGTGAAAAGTTCTCAACTACGCCGTGCACTTGTAATTATTATCGCGGCCAGTGGGATCTGGCAAATTGGGCAAGCGAGCTATATATACGCTAAAGCGGGTATTGCACAGTATCTTATTCAGTCTTCTTGGCAAGCTACACTGAGAACGCAGATCGCCAAAAAACCCTGGCCTTGGGCAGATACATGGCCGGTGAGTCGCTTGATAATGCCTAAACATGACGTCGATTTATTTATTCTTGCTGGAGACAATGGTCGAACTTTGGCCTTTGGGCCAGGATACCGCTTCGGTAGCAGCAGCCCCGGTGATGCAGGCAACAGTCTCATCGCCGCACATCGCGATACGCACTTTAACTTTCTAAAAAATGTAGTGATAGGGGAACACTTCTCGCTTCAGAATAGTAACGCAGTAACGCAGGAATACGAAATTGTCGATATTCGTATTCGTCACTACAAAAATGTCAGCCTTCCAAGATCGTTACAGAAACCAATGTTAACGCTGGTGACCTGTTATCCCTTTAATGCGATGACTACAGGGGGGCCGATGCGCTATATCGTTATCGCAGAGCAAATTCTAAACACAGTTTTACTTTAATAAATATTTATGCGCTAGTAGGTAAAACCTAAAATTAAAATAGCAATCGAAATTCCAAGTAACGTCAATAAGACACCCGCTAAACGTAGAATATTTTCGGATTTTAACCTTGTATCTTTTTGGGATATTGCTCGCATTGTTCATCACCTCACTTATCCATCGCTTGTATCACTCGACTTTTAGCCTAAGTCATTCTTTATATTCCTCACTCAACTAGAGTTCCTTAATAATAATATGCTTAATCTTAGTCGCTGCCTCCGTAGAGCAGCTCAACCCGAGTTATATATATAATTTTAGTAGTAACTGAAGCCATCTCAAAGGTAAAATCACAATAATTAGGGTTAATCTATCTAAATTGACTATATTTTGTCCATTTACATCAAGTGATACAAACGTGATTGCGCACAAATCCACAAAATCTCAAACCTCATCAATGGGTAGACACAGTCCTGATTTCCGAATTTGCAGCCTATTTATATCAGAAACTTATATATCAAAGCGAACTGAAATTGACTCACATCAATGAAATTAGCGAATAAAACTGAAGAACTATTCTTCATCTACGATTAATATTTCGACAATGTTATAGTCCTACATCTCATGTACTTATAAATGGCAGATATAATAATGTAGTCTTAACAAAGTTTTGTTATAAATGAGTAAGCAGTAGTTTTAGATTAAAGATGGGGCAGTAATGAAAGAAAATATATTGT
>JBGMRO010000237.1:0-6278 GCA_048061555.1 Thiohalomonadales bacterium
GGCTCAAAGCCGATTATTTGCAGTAATTGCGACTGCTGGTCGTTTAATGAGCGATCTCCTACCACAGGTGTAGCAGCTCCTATTATTCCATTGTTCTTGGTATTGGTAAACCGATTGTTGATATTGAGGTAGGAATGTAGTTGTGGCGCGAGTTCTACGAGGATATCTTGGGTGGTTTCGACCAGTTTTGCCCCATCTCGTATGAGCTGATGGCAGCCTTTAGATAGTGGATTATGAATGGAGCCGGGTAATGCAAAGACTTCTCTGTCGTGTTCTAAGGCGAGGCGTGCGGTAATTAATGAGCCACTTTGCAGTGCCGCTTGTATGACGAATGTGCCTAGGCTTAGCCCAGAGATAATACGATTTCTACGTGGAAATTGATTGGCGATTGGGGCTGTACCGAGTGGCTGCTCCGATACTAGCACACCGCATTCGGCGATACTGTGGGCTAATTCCTTATGGCGTGCGGGATACACCCGGTCGAGGCCGGTTGCCGCTACTGCGATAGTCTCGCCCGTCGCGGCGATCGCGCCTTTGTGGGACGCGCCATCAATACCGAGTGCGAGGCCGCTGGTAATGATTAAACCATTGTTATTCAAGTGCTTTGCGAAATCAAAGGCACTTTCTAGGCCATAGTGGTCTGGGTTGCGACTGCCAACCATGGCTAGCTGAGGTTGCGCTAAAAGCGCCGGATTTCCTCGACAAAACAGCACCGCAGGCGGGTCAGCAATTTGTTTTAATTGAGGCGGATACAGCGGGGAGAGCACGCTAATGAGATGATTTTCTTGTTGAGATAACCACTCCTGGTCCTCCACTAGCGCATCTCTATTGGGATTTGCCAAGGCATGCAAGGTTTTCTGTGGCAGTGATACGATACTTGCGAGTTGTCGATGGTTGGAACCCAGGATCTCCGCAGGGCCAGCGAATGCTGCTAGAAGTTTTTGTAAGCGGCGTGGCCCTAATCCCGGTGTGCGAATCAATAGTAACCATGCCTCTTGGTCTGGGCAGGGCGATAATGCGACGCTTATATTGTCTTCGGGATGGGTATCAGGCACATAACTTCTTTTTTTCGAAATAGAAACCTGATAGTAACAAACTATATCGGCTTTGGGCTAAACCCGGCAGAAATAATTATAAAAAGCTAACCACTCACTGTTCCTCTGTTATCGCTACTAGCTAAAAAATACGGCTACTGGTTAAAAAAATCAGGGGTTGCGCAGGTGATCTCTCACTTTAATGCTGCGACTGGCCTCCATGACCAAGGCATAACTCACTCGATCATAGTCACGGATTACCAATACAATGCCTGCTTTAGTATCAGGCAATAATACCTGCTCCGAGCCAGCTAGGCTATCAATCACGACCTCACCCGATTGATATACAGCGAGTACATGCCCGGTTTCTATACCGTCTTGCTCACCATAGTTGACCACCACCGTTTGGTATTGCCCAACCATGGATACGCCATCGACGACAGCGATAATCTGTGCGTCGATTTGAGTGTCGGGCGGATGTGGGATGAAGGTCTGGTCTAGATCCTCGTCTCGGCGTGGTAGCAACCTATCACCGATCAGAGTTTCCCTGTTTGAGTGCGTGATCTTGAGAGTTGCAGGATCGCCAAAGGCCACCACGGTTGCATCTGCGACATGAATGGCCTCATAACCTAAGATCTCGTTAGACGAGCCAAGATTGCGATAGGGTGAGCCTAGACGCAACACGGTATAATTTTTATCGGCCCCAGAGACTAGCCCGCGTACATAGATTGTATCGCCTATACCCGCGATGAGGCGATCGTCCTGTGCGGCTATAATGTAGGCGGCGTTATTCATATCCGCTTCGTTGACGACCCTGGGTTGCCCCAGAAATTGCTGTATGGCATTCAGTGGTACGGTTTCGATGGGTTTATCAATGCGCGAGGAACGAACCTTAGGCGACAATTTGACGGTCGCTTGGCCTCGTTCTACTCTGAGTATCGGTTTACCCTGATCGTCATAGGTAATGGAAACTACATCGCCAGGATAAATCAGGTGTGGGTTCTTGATCTGTGGATTAAAGCTCCAGACTTCTGGCCAGCGCCAGGGTGTCTCTAGAAATCGGGCCGAGATATCCCAGAGCGTATCGCCCTTCACTACTACATATCGGTTGGGATGGTCGGCTTTGAGTGCAATTTCGTCCGCAATGGCAGCACCACCCGTTACGTTGCCCAGGAAAATAAATAATAGTATTAATACTCTAATATGTATCGACATGGTGCCTAATAATTCCTTTGGCTGATTGTAGAAATATTGAAATACTAATTAACTGCTACGCATAGATAACAGGATAGCAGATACTCATACACAGCCAAAGCTGCTAACAAGCTGTTTTGGCTGTGTATTCAGTTAGACGCTGGTAGGGCTAATTTGCAGCATCTATAGGCTAACGGTTAAAATCTCAATTCCTTTAGCGATTTAAGTGAAATTTTCGAGGTCTGATTCACTTAACAATGGCGCTTGTGTAAGCGTGTTGTATGTTATATATACAATGCACACAGAATGATAACCAAGAATTATTTCTACAATAAATTTTTATATAATGTAATAAGTCTAGGATAAAAATGAACCGGCGCTGTCGAACCCTGTACGAGGTGTTCGACTTTTAAAACTGTAGCTACCTGTTATAGTAGCGACGTTTATATAAGTAATAGCAACGTTTTACCGATAGTAAACCCATGGCAATATTAAAACTACTGCATTATCCTGACCAACGCCTGCGAAAAATTGCGCAACCGGTCGTAGAAGTAGACAGCAAAATACAGACGTTGGTAGACGATTTATTCGAAACAATGTACCTAGCACCCGGGATTGGTTTAGCCGCAAATCAGGCGAACGTACTCAAACGGGTTATAGTGATCGATATATCAGAAAATAAACAAGCGCCACTGTGTTTGATAAATCCAAAAATCACCTTTCAAGAAGGCCGCGTAAAAATGGACGAAGGTTGTCTTTCTGTTCCCGGTATCTATGAACCCGTTGACCGGTCGGAGAGAATCGTCGTTAAGGCGCAGGATCGGGAGGGTAAGCACTATGAAAAAAGCGCGGAAGGTCTTTTGGCGGTGTGTATCCAACACGAAGTAGATCACCTTGAAGGTAAGCTCTTTGTCGATTATTTGTCGGAAATGAAACGCCAGCGTATTCGCAAAAAACTTGAAAAAGAACGCCAGCGGGCCTGAATTTTAGTTTCTACCTACCAACGATGAGACTGAAGAAATAGACCGTTTGTGGGCGGTGACGACTTCATACATAGGGTTAACCCTAAAATCATCAGTTGACCGCTTGACTGTTCTATTAAACAATTGATTTAGATGAACTATCCACTTACTTTCTTACTCCCCCCAGTGGGTGACAGCGCTACGACATATATAGCACGTTTTTTATCATGACTAGCTTCGTTGCAAATCGTTGCAATAGCTAGCTATTACGCCTCATTGCGCCTCACTACTCATGATAAAAAACGCACTCTACATGCCGTCCAACTGATGATTTTAGGTTGAACGCTTGTGACCAAAATAATATTTAACAACTTCCTCTTAGTCCAAAATTAAGTTGCGGCGCTGTTTGTAATAGATTGCGACCACGAGCAAAATCAGGGCGTGTATTACGACTTTAAACCAAAAATGGATGACGATGCCCTCAATAAGATGGAGACTGGAAAACCATACTACCCATAATAAGATGTTTTTTGATTGCTTGAATAAACCGTTAATTATATAAGCAATGACAAATAGTGAGATAACGATATTGGCGACACGATATGAGAATAAGCCGAAATCAAAGGCGATGCCTAATACTCGGTATACCAGCACGCTGCCTGCACATAGGGCAAATAGTAATTCCAGTCCTGATATGGACCAAATTAGCCACTTGTTTTTCATAAAACGTCCTCTTTATTTTTATCGGCAACAGTTCTTTAAGTCAATTTTTGGATAGCTAAAAGTGCCACGGGATAACAGCGGCTAGATCTACGTCGCCGTGCTATTTATTATTAGAAACCGAAAAATGTAGCAGCAAAATATTATGTCATAAGGGTTTTTCAGTCATACTTTTCAGTGTAAAACCTGCATCGTCGATAATCGTCTTGAGTTCATCTTCCTTGAAAGTCTTGCCTTCATTGGTATTGACAATGACAAGGCCTTTTTGAAGATCAATGTCTATTTTTTCTACGCCTTCGGTCTTGGTGAATTTCTTTTCTATGCCATAGGCGCAGAACGGGCAAGCGAGACCGTCGACACGTAGGTTGTATTGTGTGCCGCCGGCAAAGCTTGCACTGCTCCAAATGAGTATTGCGAGGGACGTTAGGACAATCCTAAATTTTTTCATAATTTATTCTCCTGGGTGTGTTATGTGGTTACTTGATAGGGGAATCCTAATTACAGATGCCATTCAAACGTGGCCTTAAAACGATAATCGGACTCATTCTGGGTACCATTTAGGCTACTGGAAATTGGGATCTGAATACCGGATTTGATGGCAAAGTTTCTTGTGGTCCAAAAAATACCGGGAGAAATAAACCACTCACTGCCACCGCTGTCAGTGACATTGTTTCCATTAAAGGTGGCTTTGTCTGCAAATTCGCTATTCAGTTCCAATAACCATACGGTGTCGGGTTTCTTGTATTCGGGCGGGGTGGGTCGCCAACCGACAACAAAATCAATCAACCACTTATTCCCAAATTGGAAACCGGCATCACTTTCTCCTGGCAGGATATAACGCGCACTGGCCCAACGATACGATTTAATACTTTCATAACCATAGGTTAGTCCGGTGATAATGTCAGTAGCACCATTGCCAAGTTTTGGTTTCGCATCTACATCGCCATTATCGGCATTCACCGCAAGTAAGACAGCTGCCGATTCTTGCAGACCCAATGAATCTTCACGCCAGAATCGATATTTAGTGAATGCTTGAATATCGGAAATACCACTGGAAGAAAATTGGCTATTTTCTTTGGATACAAAGGGAACGTCTATACCTGCAGCCCAGTCACCGGTAATGCCGTAGACGATTTCCATCTGCAAGCCGGATTTCTTCTCTGCACTTGCCTTGTCTTGTGCGACCGTAACAGCCGCCTCAATACCATCTTTGAACAAGACATGTGGACCAATGCCGAAAACGGGGTCGTGGGCGAAGGCCGGTTGAGTTATCAATCCGATCCCAAGGCTAGTAGCAAATAGTGGCCAAAAAATTCGTTTCATAGAGTGCTCCGGTACTTGTAGCAGTTGTGACACCATGGAGTAGGCTTTAGGTTCACAATATTTTGAATAATGTAACTTAAGGGCAATTCTATATGCTGGAGTTGACTCTAGGTCAAGGGATTTTCGGGATTTATTCGGTATTTTTTTAATATAGAAGTATTTTCGCTATTGGGGAGTTATTTTTTCTCAATTGGTATTTGGCTGCTGGGGTTTGAAAAGTCTTGTTCTCCCTAAGTGAACTCATTCCAGACAACTTTGATTAGCTCGTCGGTCATGGAGTTGCCTATTTCGGGCGATCGATTTTTAGATAAAGGTAGGTTTTGTGCAGGTTTACCAAAAATGGGCTGTTAGTGAAGATCTCTAAGTACTTGATTTAATTGGCTCCCCAGCCCGGACTCGAACCAGGGACAAGGTGATTAACAGTCACCTGCTCTACCAACTGAGCTACTGGGGAATAACTACAAGCGGGCGTATGTTACCTTTGCATGTGTCGTGGGTCAAGAGGCGATTGTGAAAAATTCTGGTGTGTCTAAGTATCGGATTACACAGAGTTAATTAACATACTGTACTAGATTTTCAAAATGTTCCCGATAAGCCCAGTTGGTAACTGTTGCTGGTATATTTGTTGACGACGGATTCATTATCGATTCGATTGAGCGTAGCCATGATCCAGTAAGATTTGTTGATGCGGCGGGCGTAGCGTAGGCTGATAATATCGCGATGGTCGGTTCTTGCGATGACTTTGGCATCCATGGCGGGGTAATCGCTACGGCGAGTTTGTAGGTTGAGATCGACGAAATTATTCGGATTTAGGTTCAAACGGGCCTCGACGAGTAGCGACGCTCGTTGTGGAGAGTAAGACTGTCGTGCAATACCGTCGGTGTAAAAATCGTTGCGGTCTTCGTCTTGAGCGAGGATGCCGATGTTGAGGTTCAGCTTTCGGCCCTGGTATTCGAAGAACAAGTTCTGCACCGATGCGTCGCCTGCTAGGTGTTTAGCTTTGTTACTAGCATCGTTATAGAAGAACTGGGCAACAGAGCCCCCC
>JBGMRO010000238.1:0-6257 GCA_048061555.1 Thiohalomonadales bacterium
TGCTGAAGTAGACGACAGTCCCGTGGCGGTGGACAGCATGATAGATGAAATTATGGTCCCGGTAGACCGGAACGTATTGCGCCGCCAGATAAACTACTACGAGAAAGGTGTATTTGGGCAGTAGAGGTAAACTTTGACACCATGAAAAACTTCTACGATTCAGCTGCACCCTTCACCTCGTCCTCACCTCGTCCCCACGCTCCAGCGTGGGGATGCATACGCGAGTGGAGTCTCCAACCGTGGTAGGGGATCTACGCCAATGCTTTATATTGTTCGCTTGAGCAGAGAATGAAATTTGCTGGCATTTTGTCAAATAACTCGATTAAGAGGGTTTCTTTTTGTATAAATAATTTGTGATCACAGTGGCGAACATAGTTAAGTTACCATTAGCGTTTGCCTGTTGTAATTTAACTGACCGAGGACGTTAAAGATATGGTTAAATTGTTGAGGGATTTTGTTTACCCCTGCTCGTTTGTTTTTTTGCTTGCGGCTTGTACCGCAGGGCCAGTAAAAGAAAGAAAAGATCTTTGCCTAGACCAACCCGATGCCCAGCGTCTTGAGTGTTATTGGTCAGATATTCGCGCCTTAATCCGGGCCGAGATTGAAAGTGATTACCGAGCGTATATCCGAGAACTGCGAGATTCCGATAAACTAGCGGAACCGCCAGTATTTGGAGGTGTAAGCTTGGAGGTATTTTTATCTTCGACGGGATACGTAGAACGCATAAACTATCTTGATTCGAGTAGAAATACGCTTTTTGATACTATGGTTGAGCGAGCCGTACGGAATGCAAGCCCGTTTTATCTACCCGCCGATGCAACGCTTAAAAATGCCTTGCGCAGATTTCGGTTTTCAATACGGTTGTAGTGGCCGCCACCGCCTCAGGTTCACTAATGTCACAAACAACTATGTCGCAAATCACTATGTCGCAAATAATTATGTCGAGATTAGCGTAGTTCCTTTAACGGTTTATTGGGTTGATCAGGATGGGGGACGTCTGTACTGGGTTTAGCCATATTAGCCCTTTCGATGGCCTGATTGACCTCGGCAATAGCTTCCGCGGGTATCTGGTCGAAATGGGTATTCGTCATAATGTTGATATCGTGCAGGGTAAAATATTGGTAGGCGACTATATCAAATAAGTGGCTGGACTGAATATCGTTAAACGGTAATACCTTTTCAAAGTCGCTGACTTCCAAATGGCTGAGATCGTTATTTTCAAAGAGATCGTCGTCATCGTTTATTTGTTCATATATTTCATGGTAAGAGGTATTAAAATGCATGATATTGGTATCTTTGTCGCGATAACCACTCAGCAACGGTAATATACGTAACGCCGTACGCTCTACCGCAGGGTCGATGGTGCTGATCACGTAACCCACATAAATTTTACCGTTACTCATGGAGACACAGATTGGCATGAGCTTACGTAACGCCCTGAGCACCAGCCTCTCAAAATCGTCGTTGCGGATTGCGATGTGCAACAGTAAACGTCGTGACCAGGGAAAAACGTTAAGGACGTGTCCTAGTGAAAGACCTAGTAGCAGGGTGATGGTGCTAATGTTGACCAACGTCAGTGTTGTATCGTCGATGGCCGTGTGTTCGAGGGTGAAGGCATCCAGAAATTCTTGCAGTGCCGTGAGTATATAGTTGTGCCGGCTCACTATATAGAGGTGAAGAATACTGGCAAATAGTGACAATAAAACGCCATACAAACCGGTGCGAAAATAGAGATGGTAACCTTGTTCACGGGCAACATGATAGCGGGAACCCGCCCAGCTAATCGAGAAGGCATAACCTGCCAGTAGGGGGATTAAAATGATGGATGCGAAACTCACTATGATCTATCAGTTACAAACAATTTAGTTGTAAGTACTCGGGGTGTGTGAAGTACAGTGTGGTAATCAGTGAGTTTATTTTATTATTAATTTTGTTAACTGACTGTATGTTATGTGTTCAAATTGCAAATCCTAGGTCCGGCACATCGCTCAGGGCTTGTTGACCACTGCCTTGGCGGCCTGTATCTGTTCTTGTGCCTGGGGCGTTCGCAATATATCACTCGCCTCCATCCTGGCGACCCCGTTGCCCGAAACAGAGTATTTAACCTTATATTGCAAAGATTCTCTTACAAATTTCAGTAATTTAGCCATATATTATGCTCTCTATATTTTATGCTATCTAGATGGTTGGGCTAACGCTGTAGCCTGCTGTTTGTCATTCTCAAGCATAGCATGCCATCCAATGGAAACATTCTACCCACGCTTATTCAGTTATAGCACATTTTCAGGTCCCATGTAATCACCGCCCCTGTATTGGCCCAGTTACGTAGTTAATTGCCACCCGATTACGCGGTTGCGTAAGAAAAAGCCTAATTCTCAGTATGGCTTAATGGCGTCGTGTGTTCGTCATTATCTCACGAAAATATAGCTAACCTATTGAATATAAGTAAAATAATATTTCTGCTTGCTCGCAAAAAAATCAAATTGAGAGAGATTCTAAGCGCACGAGCAACGTTATGTGGTAGTATTTTACAAACGTGCTAAGTACGCATGTCCGCTGGATTTCTCAGGCAATAGCCACGACATTCGGTAGGGTGGGTACGTCTTTGGTGCCCACAAGCCACCGCTGGGTAAACCACCCGAAGAAATGCAGCATTAAGGAATTAAGCGGTTACCCGCTACAAAAAAAGCGCTATGGAGTCAGTAACCATGAATTATTTTTTACGTTTATCACTTGTTAGTTTGGTCGTAGGGATACTGCCAACGAGTGCGCAGGCCATTGATATATCGGGTAAGGGTATTACCCTTGAGCTTGGTGCAACGACCCGAACATATAACACTGGCACGGTTCTGGCGCCTATATTGACGAGTGTGGAATTATGGGTCTTTTGTGAATCGGGAAGCAGCAGTACCTGGGGTTGTAAGCAATCACCCCTAGACTTTCCGGGACCAATCTTAGAGATGGGTATGGATACGAGTGAGGACGTTGTCTTGAACCTACTACAATCCCCGCGAAACCCTGTACCCAACGAGAGCGCAGCACAAGCGGGTTACGTGGCAAACTTCACAGGCCATACCATGCATTTTGCCAATCTTGATTTACCGCAGAACTTCGATGGTGTTCCTGCTCCTTTTCCGCCTGTTCCGAATACTGTGTCGAACAACAATCTGGATCAGATCTACACCTTAAATCTGCTGCCCTTGATCAACCCCAATCATGTTGGCAGCCATGCCTACTATTGCCATGTACACCAAACAAAACATGTAGAGATGGGTGAGTTTGGTGCATTGATAGTGCACCCGGTAGATAAAGATGGCAAGTTTCTAAACTATATTAATCAATATGCAGCGGCAGCGGTAAATCCGGTTACTTTTGACGTCGAAACGAATTTCATTTTAAGCACTATAGACCCAAACTATCACAAAATTACCTCAGTGGGAGACAGCCCGGTCTTTGCGGCATATAACCCCACCATTTTTTTAGTCAATGGCGAGCAAGGTCTCAGTGCCGCTACACCCGCAGCGGCCATAACCGCTAGGACGGGAGATCTAGTAGTTATTCGTTTGATAGGCATGCACTCCGTGAATGCCACTTTTGAGATAATTGATAGTGCCCCGCTCACACCTGGTCCGCAGCCATTTGCTGTGCACAACATCGACGGATGGGCTCAACCTTCCCCCCGAATAACGAATAAGGTTGAGCTATCTCCTGGCCAAACTAAGGACATATTGGTCACCATGCCGCCTGACGCCACAACATGGTATCCCGTTGTTACCTATACGCATTTGCGGGAATTTGTTGATATTAACGGTAATCCTACGGTGAAGGTGTTGGGGAAGGTACTTAGCACTATTACTATTGAGTAGGGCTTAGTTTGGGTGGGTTTCGTAAAGCGCATTCTTAGTATAAGTATATCGTGCCGGCATTAGTTGCTTGGTAGTTGCGTTCGTTTGGGTCATCGATCGGTTTCAAAGTACTCCCTTTCATTTCAGCAGGTATGGCGCTAATTATCGCAGTAGAATAAATATCACTTCTCTCTAAAATGGCGATAACTGCTATTACTGAGCCGTCTCTACTGGTGCTAACGCCGTTCCCAAACATATCATTTCGCAATGCGTTGGGGGCCTGTAATTTGATCGGGATGTAGTTGTCGAAGTCGGTACCGGGCCAGCCAGCAATAGGTCGTTGGTATACATAGGCCGCTCCTGTGCGACGCCCATCACCAAATGCCCCTACTACCAGCACTGCGCCGTCGCCGCTAATGCTTAGGCTATATCCATACATAAGGCGATCTTTTGGCGGCTCTCCTGTTAATCCTAAGTTGGGTGCTTTCAAGTAGGTAGGTTTGTAATTTGTGATCGTTGTGTCGAACCAGCCGCCAACCGGGCGTTGGTACATATAGACCGCGCTTTTGTAGCAATCTCCACATTCCGAAATCGCAATAACTGCACCGTTACCGCTAACGCTAAGGTTGTCTCCAAAACCGACGTGCCCCTCTGGAACAGGTGACTTTAAATAGATGGGTGTGGCGCCAATATTTGTGGTGTCGTACACGTAGACTGCACCGGAGTTAAAGGCGCAATTACTTGTGACTAGTTTGGCATTATCGTTGGTACAAGTGTCGGTCTCCGGCAGGCTGCCTACCCCGTTGTCTTCTAATGCCGCCCCTACCACTAGTATCGCGCCATCTTCGCTAAAGGAGAGGCTGTTCCCAAACTCATCTTCTCTCCCTGCATTGGGAGCTTTCAAATAGAAAGCGTAGGTTTCTGCGAGGGTTGTGCCGGACCAACCGCTGGTGGGGCGTCGGTACAAATAAACTGCGCCAGAGTTTATGGCGCAATCATTAGTATTTGTTGCGCTGTTGTTTCCACAGGTATCTGATATGGGCAAGGTGGTGTCTCTAGTGCTGTTGTCTTCCCATTGGGCACTTACTGCGAGTAATGAGCCGTCACCCGTGAGGCTAACGCGTTCTGCAAACTTGTCTCTGTCGTCTAATCACGTTTCTTCGTCGGTATCCAGCAACTGTCTTTCTTGCTGGTTCAGATCACCGCCGCTTTCGTCAACGTCATAGGGCGTGACATGCAGCATGCTGGCAGTAAATTTAATACGGCTAACATTGGTGGTTTGATTGCTATGGGCAAGCAATATAGGCTCAACATCTCCAGATTGAGGAAAGAATATGGATAATTCGTAGTAATGGCTACCGAGGCCCACATTCAGGTCTACCCAGGTGATCCATGCTTTATTGTCTTTGACCGCCATCGTGTGATCGACGCCATCGACCTTTAACATCACCAGTAAACTTACGTCTGTGGTATCAGAGGCCGCCATGCTATTCGCACTGCTCAGATCCTCTCTGAATAGCACCGTTACCCCCGCAGGTTCGATACCGTTTATGAGGTCATCTAATACACTGTCTCCACAGCCAGAAAATAACACCAATATTGGCAATAGAATCAGTCGACCGTTACGGATAATAGATTTAATGTAAATCATTGGCCGTAACTTCGAAAATTGAGGTTAATAACTAATTCTACCGATTCTGTAGAAGGTTGTGGTAAATTAATGCGTCGTAGAAATTGCATGTTGTGAATATCCTGGTATCGGTTGCTTATTGTCCAGACCAAATTAGACCGCGAGTCGTTTTTTTAATCCAACAAAATGTTTGCGGCTCAAGTAAAGTGGGCGTAGTTTGTAAAGCCGATGCGGCGGTATTTAATTGTAAATGTAGATACATTCTACGTGACTAGCTGAGCCACTTTATTTGTTGACTTTAATGGTGTCATTATAATGAGACCTGTTCTGCAATGCTACTGATTTTTGGTGTTTACAGGGGATTGCATAGAAAAAAATCGAATTTAGCACAATAAAGCAGCAATTTATATTTTCCGTTCTCAATTCCATGTAAAGTTACGATGCCTGATATTTCTGCGGTATTTCTGGGTCGGACCAATACAACTATTTGGTACAGCAGTTTTTTGGTTCTTACGACTGCATAAAGTGGCCGTTGAGTATCTGTTTTTAGAGTTCATCTGGAGTAAATTCTAGAAACAGGTATTACTCGGTTAAAAAATGTGCAATTGTCTGGGGCGCGCTGCAGTCTTCACTTCACCACCCAAGTTGATTGCCAGGCCTCACCTAAACCTGGCAACAAAAATTTATTAAATGGGCGTCAAAAAGAAAAGGGTCAAGTCTTTCCTTATAGTATTAAAATAACCGGATACTTGTTTATCCTTTGCCATCAACCTTTATAAGCG